>NZ_JBFUGK010000004.1:0-171258 GCF_056402935.1 Polaromonas sp. P3_B1 | reverse complement strand
TGCAAGGGCCTGGGTGGCTCAATCGCCCGATTTCACCCCAACCCGGAGGGCAAGCGCCTTCTCGGGCGGTCTGCGGCGTTGCGGCGCTAACCCATAGCGATGCTATGGGTGTCGCACCGCGCCTTGCATCCCATCCCGAGAAGGTGCTTGCGCGGCCCCGTTTGGACCGTAAATAGGTTCTTAACGTCTTTAAGTTGATCATGCAAGTTCTCCTTTTAAAAATGCTTCCGCCGCGGCGGGAACCGGCCCGCCAAAAAATGCCGCCGTGGGCAGGTCGGCCACCAGCCGGCCCTGCTCCAGGTAAATCACGCGCTGCGCCAGGCGCTTGACCTGGCCCAGGTTGTGGCTGCTGAAGATCAGCGTCATGCCGGCATCGGCGAACTCGGCCATGAGGCGCTCGACCTCGCGCTTGGCAGAGGGATCAAGGCTGGCCGTGGGCTCGTCGAGCAGCAGGACCTGCGGCTTGAGCGCCCAGGCCCGCGCCAGCGCCACGCGCTGCTGCTGGCCGCCGGACAAAGCCTTGGCGTTGCGCGTCGCAAGGCCTTCCAGCCCCACACGTTCGAGTGCGGAGAGCGCCTGCGTTTTGGCGTCGGCCCAGCGCACGCCGCCCAGCCACAGGCCCAGCGCCACGTTGTGCAGCACGCTGGCGCGCAGCATGTACGGCCGCTGGAACAGCATGGCCTGGCGGGCACCTGCATCGTGCTGCAAGCTGCCTGTCGCGGGCCTGACCAGGCCGTGGAGGGTTCGCAGCAAGGTGCTTTTGCCGCTGCCGTTGGAGCCCACCAGCGCCAGCCTTTCACCGGCCTGGATGCGCAGCGTGCAATCGCTGAGCGCCTGGACGCGGCCGTAGCGCACATCCACGGCATCCAGTTTGAAGAGCTCGGTCATCCTGGCCCTCCGCGCGCGGCCAGGCTGGCGGCCGGGTCAGGCAGGCGGTCGTCGAGCTGTTCGCGCCAGCGCCGCACACCCGCGATCAGGATGTTAAGCAGCAGCACCACGCCCAGCAGCACCATGCCCAGGGCCAGCGCCAGCGGCAAGTCGCCCTTGCTGGTTTCCAGAGCTATGGCGGTAGTCATCACACGCGTGAAGCCGTCGATGTTGCCGCCCACCACCATCACCGCGCCGACTTCCGAGACGGCCCGCCCGAAAGCGGCGATGAGCACCGTGAGCAGGGCATAACGTTCGTCCCACAGCAGGATCAGGCCGCGCACAAAGCGGCCCGCGCCTAGCGACTGGAACTGCTCGCCATGGCTGCGGTCGGCATCCTCTATCGCCTGGCGCACCAGCGCGGTGACCACCGGCAGCACCAGCACGGCCTGCGCCAGCACCATGGCCTTGAAGGAAAACAGCCAGCCCAGAAAGCCCAGCGGCCCGGTGCGCGACAGCAGCAGATAGACCACCAGCCCGACCACCACCGAAGGCAGTGCCAGCGCGGTGTTGAGCACGGCCAGCACCGCACCGCGGCCGCGAAAGCGCGACACACCCAGCCAGGCGCCCAGCAGCAGGCCGCCGCTGCAGGCGATCACGCAGGCGGACGCGCTCACGGCCAGCGAGCGGGCGACGATGCCGGCCAGCACGGGATCAAGCGAGGTAATGAGGGAAAAGGCCGTGGCGGCGCTGTCGGAGAAGGTGTTCATTGAATAGGCTGGGGAGCACTCTAGCCTAGAGGCTAAGTCCTTGAATCACATCAGGAATCATCGCTATGAAGCGGGTTGCATAGGTTGCCGGGCCTGCCCGCTCACCCTGCCCCGCCGGCCCATGCACTCATAATCGAAGCCACCCTTGCCCGCCATGCACAAAGTCGAACTCTCCTACCTGCTCACGCCGCAGCGCGGCAAAAGCGCGCTGATACGCAACCCGCTGATGGACCTGCTGCATGCGGTGCGCGAGCAGGGCTCCATCTCCAAGGCGTCCAAGGCGCTGGAGCTGTCCTACCGCCACGTGTGGGGGGCGCTCAAGGACTGGGAGCAGACGCTGGGGCGCGAGCTCATCGTCTGGGACAAGGGCCAGCGCGCGCGGCTCACCGAGTTCGGCGAAAAGCTGCTGTGGGCCGAACGCCAGGCGCAGGCCCGGCTGGCGCCGCAGATCGAGGCCCTGACCAGCGACATCGAGCGCGCGTTTTCCACGGCCTTCGACGACGAGGCCCATGTGCTCACGCTGTACGCCAGCCACGACGCGGCGCTGTCGGCGCTGCGCGAACAGGCCGGCGCGCGCGGCCTGCACCTGGACATCCGCTTCATGGGCAGCGTGGACGCGATCGCGGCGCTGAACGCGGGGCGCTGCATGATGGCGGGCTTTCACACGCTGGAGCAGCCGGGCAGCCAGTCGCTCACGGCGCAAAGCTACCGCAACCTGCTCAAGCCCGGCCTGCACAAGCTGATCGGCTTCGCCCATCGCAGCCAGGGCCTCATCGTGGCGAAGAACAACCCGCTGCGCATCACCGGCATCGCCGACCTGGCGCGGCCGGGCCTGCGCTATGTCAACCGCGCCGAAGGCACGGGCACGCGCGTGCTGCTCGATGAGCTGCTGGCCAAAGCCGGTGTGGCCGCCTCAGCGATCAAGGGCTACCAGAGCCAGGAACCCTCGCACTCGGCCGTGGCCCAGGCGGTGGCCAGCGATGCGGCCGACGCGGGCCTGGGCATTGAAGCGGCGGCGCGTGACAAAGGCCTGGGCTTTGTGCCGGTGGCCGATGAGCGCTACCACCTGGTCTGCCTCAAGTCGGAGTTGCCCACACCGCAGGTGCAGGCGCTGCTCCACGAATTGCAGGGCGGCGACTGGCAGGCCACGCTGGAAGAACTGCCCGGCTACAGCGGCAAGCTGGCGCAAAGCGGCAAGGTGCTGTCGCTGCGCGCCACCTTGCCCTGGTGGACGTACCGCAAGGAAAAGCCCGGCAAGACCAAGGCGTAGCCGAAGCAGCCGGCGAACACCCTTTCACTGCATTCAGCGCATCACAACGCGCAGGAACGAAAACCGCAGAACACGTCGTCCCGGTCCGGCAGGGCAAAGCCGCGGTGCTTCAGGTTTTTCAGGCGCGCGCGCGTCGCGAACGAAGCGCCGCGCAGCACCTTGTGCGTGCCGAAGCGCGGCTGCGAATAAGCCTGCCAGGGGCCGGGCACAAAGCCGGGATAGGGCCTGAAGCTGCTGCCCACCCATTCCCACACATCGCCCCATTTAAAACCGCGCCGGGCGGCTGTATGCGCGGCCAGTTCCCACTCCACTTCCACCGGCAGGCGGCGCCCGGCCCAGCGGCACCAGGCGTCGGCCTCCCACCAGCTCATGTGCATGGCCGGCTGGTTGCCCTGCATGCGGCGCGGCACGCCGAAACGGTTCTGTATCACCGCGCCGCTGGAGATGCCGATCTGGTCCACATAGCGCGGGCCGCGCCGGCCCTCGCCTGCGGCCTGGCCCTGCAGCCAGCGCCAGCCGTCCGGGTGCCAGAGTTCCTCCCGGTCATAGCCGCCGTCGCCGACAAATTCGACATACTGCGCCCAGCTCACGGGCTGGGCATCGATTTCGAACTCGGGCACGCTCACGGCGTGCGCCGCGAGTTCATTGTCAAAGGCAAAGCCCGCATGGGGTGCGCTGCCCATCTGCCAGACCGTGGCCGGAACCAGCAGGGGTTCGCGCAGCGCCATGGGCACCGGCGTGAAAACATCCTCCAGGGTTTTATCCAGCGCCAATCCCAGCGCCTGCGCGCTGCGGACCAGCGCCTCGCCGCGCATGTCCTCGAAGAACAGGCTGAGGCGGTAGAAGTACAGCGCGTCGTCACTGCCCTCAGCGCCCTGCCCGGCACGATCCGCCGGCACGGTTTTTTCGAGCAGGTCCAGCGTGCTTTCCAGTGTGTCGAGCAAATAGGCACGGCAGTTCGCCATGTCGGGCAAGTCAAGCATCCAGCGCGCGCCGTGCGGCACGGCCTGTGCGTTCCACCAGCGATCGGCATTCGGTTCGATGGAAGCAAGCCGGGTGCGCGCGGGTTCGCAGCGCGTGCCCAGCGCCCGCTGCGTGTTGCGGGCTATCCACCATTCCTGGAACCAGCCGACATGGCCGAGCTCCCATAGCGGCGGATTGACATTGGGCAGCCGCTCCGGGCTGAAATCGCCGCTCTCCATAGCTTTTTGGTATTGAGCGAACAGGTTCAGGGTATGGTTGCGCGCATCCATCAAGGCCAGCGACAGCCGGTCACGGCCCGCGCTGCGCATCGCGTGCGAATCCGTCAAAAAAAAGCCAGTTTCAGCCGGCGATGAAGAGGGTAATGAATTAGGTGTAGCGTCTGTAGCCAAGGCTGCCGTCCTCGCGCGCCCGGCGGTGAGATGCGCCCACAAGGCGGCATCGCATCCGCGCACGCGTTGAAGCCAGAATAGCAGAGACAGGCACGGAGGCAAGGCCGCGCGACCCCTATAAGTCAATAGCGTGCATGCCGTGTTTCAACCAGCCCATCGCCCCCGCGCCACCGCCGGTCGGCCCGCGCCGTCCATGCGTATTTCCCCCTTGGGATTCCGCGAGGACGCGGATAGACTGCGGCCAGTCTCCTCCAATTGAAGGAGGCATAAGAAGAACCTGTTCAAGGTTTAAAGGGAGTCATGAGGCACAGCGTTTGCCTCCGGATCCACGACTAGAACCTCGGCCTTTTACCGGCCAGCCGCCACATGCAATTACACGACCTCAACTCATCGCCCGCCGAACTCGACATGACCCTGCTGGACCTGGGGCCGCTGGCCTGGGTGCTGGAAGAATTGCGCAAATCACTGGAAGGCTCCGCCAAGGCGCTGAAACGTTTCATACGCGAGACCGAGTCCGGGCGCGACTCCGAGATCGGCGCGCTGGACGCGGGCCAGTTGCGCATCGCCCGCCAGCAGTTGCACCAGGCCGTGGGCGCGCTGGAGATGGTGGGCATGAGCGCGCCGGCGCTGGTGCTGCGGGCCATGGAAACGGCGGTGCAAAAATTCATACAGTCGCCGGTGCAGTGCAAGCAGGACGCCGTGGGCAAGATTGAACTGGCGGGCTTTTCAATCGTCCACTACCTGGAAGAAGTCCTGGCGGGCAAGCCGGCTTCGGCCGTCTCCCTGTTCCCGCAGTACCGCGACATCCAGGCTTTGGTCGGCGCCGACCGCGTCCACCCCGCGGACCTCTGGGTCTTCGAGTGGCGCTGGATAGAGCCGGCCATGGAGATCACCGCCCCGGCCGTGGAATACGGCGATGAGACCCGGCAACTGCTGGACCGGCTGATGCTGACGTTGATACGGACCGGTAATCCCGAGGCCGCGCTCAGCCTTCGCGACACCTGCCTGGGCTTTGCGAAAACGCAGAAAGCCATTGAATCCCGCACCTTCTGGAAAATCGCCGCCGGCTTTTTCGAGGCGCTGGCGCAGGGCCTGCTGAATGTCGACCTCTACGTCAAGCGCGCGACCCTGCGCGTGCTGCTGCAGTACGTGTGGCTGGCCAAGGGCACCGACGCCTCCGCCAGGCTGGCGGAAGACCTGCTCTTCCTGTGTTCGCAGGCGAAAGTCCAGCGCGCCGGCGATTCGCCTGTCCTGTCTGCGGTGCGTTCGGCCTACGGCCTCAAACGCTTCAAGCCGGTGGATTACGAGTCGGTCCAGTTCGGCCGCTTTGCACCGGCCCTGATCGCGCAGGCGCGCAAGCGCATCGCCTCGGCCAAGGAAACCTGGTCGGCAGCGACCGCGGGCGACCTCAGCAAATTCAAGGTGCTGACCGACCAGTTCAGCCTGGTGTCGGACTCGCTGGTCAAGCTGCACCCGCCCAGCGAGGTGCTGGCGCGCGCCATGGGCCGCGTGATTGAAGGCACGGTCAGTTCCGGCCAGGCGCCCAGCCCCGAACTGGCACTGGAGGTCGCCACCGCCGTGCTCTTCCTGGAGGCGGTGTTCGACGACTTCGATCCGAACGACCCCCAGCTGTGGGCGCGCACGGCGCGCCTGGCCGAACGACTTCAAAGCGCGCGCAATGGCGGCGCTGCGCAGCCCCTGGAGTCGTGGATGGAGCAGCTGTACCAGCGCGTCAACGACAAGCAGACCATGGGAAGCGTGGTGGGCGAATTGCAGGCCTCCCTGGCCGCGCTGGAAAAATCGCTGGACATGTTCTTCCGCACGCCCGAAGACACCCAACTGCTGGCCGTGGTGCCGGGGCAACTGGCGCAGATGCAGGGTGTGCTGTCCGTGCTGGACCTGGACCAGGCCGCGCTCGCCGTGACGCACATGCGCGAACTGGTGGAGCGCATGCTCAAGCCCGGCGCCGACGAAAAGAAGTCGCTTGCGGACGGAAGCTTCGACAGGCTGGGCAACAACCTGGGCGCCCTGAGCTTCCTGATCGACATGCTCAACTACCAGCCCGCGCTGGCCAAGCGCCTGTTTGTCTACGACGCCGCCAAGGGCGAGCTCAAGGCGGACAAGGACCAGGAAGCTGGTTAGAACCAGCTCTTAGAGCCGCTTACAAAATCCTCCTGGCGTTGCTGATCAGTCCTTGCTCCCTCTCCCTCTGGGAGAGGGCGGGGGTGAGGGCCGCGGCCCGGGTTCGAAAGAGTGGCGTATTTACCGCCGCTGGCCCCTCACCCCAACCCTCTCCCAAGGGGAGAGGGGGGAAAACAAGGACCGCTTCGTTGCGGTTCTGCGATCAACCCTTAGTTCTCCCAAACCGTGTACGGCGGCGGGTTGTTGTACTGGGTGCTGAACTCGAAGGCATTGCCCTCGAAGTCAAAGCCCGGCACATGAATGTTGCACCACAGCCCCCAGTTGTAGCCGTCTGCATGCAGGGCCACCAGGGTCATATCGAGGGTCTCCGTCGCGCTTTGCAGCGCCACCGGTGGGGTGTAGCCGTCGCCGCTGAACTGGCCGCCCTGGATCGAGATCTGCATCGTGGTGTACACGCCACTGGCGTCGTAGTACAGCAGGAAGGTGAAGCAATAGTCCTCACTGGCCTGCCAGACGAGCCGTACCGGCAGCTGGACTCCACCCACAACGGCCGGTCTGACGGCCTCTGGCGCCCAGGGTCCCAGCGTGACCAGCACGCTGGCCGGGCTGGCGACCGAGGTCGCGGCATTGAGGTCCGAACTGAAGCCGCCCTGGTCGTCAAACGGCAAGGCATACGCCCGCCCATCAATGGTGACGGCGGGGTCGTGCAGGAAATTGGCAAAGGCGCTCCAGGTTCCGCCGGCGGGATAAAACTGCGAGAAGGTCAGCAGGTCCGGCGTGGTCGGCAGGATGTCCAGGGGCGAGCTCACGCTGAAGCTGCCCGAAGGCGCACCGTCCGGGAGGGACACCGTCATCGGAATATTCGCGATCTGGAAGGAGGCCATGTCCATCTGGTCCACCAGGCCTTCCGTGGTGGCGCCGCCGGCCAGGCTGACGGTCGCGGTGGTGGCAGGGTTGCCGGGCGTGATGCCGCCTTGCAGGAACTTCCAGCTGGTTGCATAGCCGCGCGCCAGTGCAGTGACGATGACGTTCTCGATCGCGCCCAGCACGGCGCTGCTGTTGGGCGCGGTGAGCGGCTGCTGGGTGTTGTCGGCAAATACACCGCTGGCGCCGAACACCATCATTGAAGGCGGCGCGTAATACGTCAGGCCTTTGAGGGGCGTCCACCAGGCCGGCGGCGGCGGCACGGCCGCGCCGAAAGGCGTGGTCTTGCCGGCCGCCGAGTTGGTGCTGAAGAAGGGGTAATAGAGGTTGTAGGCCTCGCCGTTGCCGCCGGTGAACTGCAGCACGGTATAGGTGTTGCTGTTGCCGTCGATGTCGATGATGCCGGCCACCTGCGTCAGCCTGCCGCTGTAGATGTGGTTGGCGTTGTTGTTCTGCTCGACCTGCAGCAGGCCGGGGTTTTTTCCGCACCAGGCAAAAAAATTGTCGATGGCCRCGTCAAAGTACGTTGCAAGCGCGGTCGTGGGCGGCGTGACGAAGAAGATCTCCACCGGGCTTGTGCTCGCGGTGAACGGGTTGGTGGCGGCGCTGCTCGCGCTGGCGATCACCACAGTGCTGCCGGCGGGCGCGCCGGGCAGGCTGCTCACGGTGGCGCCGGCGGGCATGAGGGGTCCGCTGACCGGCATGCCCACACTCAGGCCGCCGTTGGTGGGCGCCGGGCTTCCCGGGCCGGTGATGGTGAAGGTGGCCAGCCATGCGCCCTGCACGCCCGAGACGGTGACGGTCCCCTGCAAGCTGGCGGCCTGCAGCTGGCCGTTGATCAGGTCGTTGGGATTGAGCAGGCGATAAGGCGTGGACGCATCGCTGCCCTCGGGGTACACGCAGCCGGCGAAAGCCGCGAGCGGGCCCACCGCCATGGCCTTGAAGTCGCTCACCAGGGTCTGCCGGTCCAGCGTGGCCACGATGCCCGAGCCGGCGCCGAAATTCGGGTCACGGGGTGTGACCTGCAGCGTCAGCGGTATCCCCAGCTGGTCCACCTGGGTGGTATCCACATTGAGGTTGTTCGGCGCGCTGCTGGACGTCGCGCCTGGCGTGGTGCAGGTGAGCGCCAGTTCCACGAAGTCGTAGAAAAAATCCGCCGTCGCCGCGGTAGGCCCGCTGATCTTGTTGTTCGGTGCGGTCACCGCGTCCGGCGAATTGCTGAGGTACAGGCGCGCCGAAGGAACCTGCACGCTTGCATCCAGCTGGATCGCGCCACCGGCTTTTTTCAGGTCGGCCAGGGTAAACAAGGGAGCCAGCGTCCCCTGCGCGGCCACGGGGCTGGCGACGCCGGTGGCAGGGTCCATGCTCCACGCCTGGTTCAGGGTCTCCTGCGTGAGGAACAGGTAGATCGCACCATCGGCCAGGCCGGATGCCGAGCCGTTTTGCTGGCTGTTGTTGACGACGTTGAGGGTGACGTAAGTGGTCATGGAAGTCCTTGGCCTGCATTGGGTTGCGGTGGTTGTGAGGGTTGCGGTGTGGTCAGCGCCTGAAGGTCAGCCTGCAGGAACCAGTTCTGGTCCACGTCGACGGGCACGCCGGCCACGGGTGTTCCGCCGTTGACGGAGCCATCGCTGTACTGCCAGCACGACCACGCCGTCCAGGGCGGGGGAACAGTGGGGCTGGCCACATAGTCGGCCAGCCACAGCGGGCGCACACCGAGTTGCTCGCAACCCGGCAAGGACGCGAGGTTCTGCCAGAAGCCGTCGTCGGTGTAGATCATCGTCTGCCGCCCGAACAGGGCATCGGCAGCCTTGGTGAAGTCCAGCACCCACTGCAGCACCGCGGGTGGGCTGCCACCGTCCAGGGTTTCGATATCCAGCGCCGGGGGCAGGTCGTTCGGCCCCAGCGCGCCCACGGTCTTGAAAAAGAATTCAGCCTGGGCCTGGGCACCGCTGCCGGGATGCCCGAAATGGTAAGCACCGCGCGTCAAGCCGGCCGCCGCGCATCCCGGCCAGTTTTTGCTGAAACGGGGATCCACGATGCCGGTTCCTTCCGTGGCTTTGACAAAACAAAAAAACACGTCATCTGCCGCCACCTGGGGCCAGTCGATGGCGCGCTGATAGTGGCTGACATCTATGCCGCGTACCCACATGCCTGGCTCCTCAAACAACGTTGTTGAGCATGTCGACCTGCGCCTGCTGCAGGCCGTCTATCCTGAGCACCGTTTCCGTCAGGCCTTCATCCCACACCGTGCCGCAGTTGTATTTCAGCGGCCGCGGCCTCGCCAGGCTGCCGCTGACCTTCTGCTGGAAAGTGGTGGTCACGCCGTCTGTGGCCTGCACGCCCAGCGCCCAGTGGTCCCAGCCGTACCAGCTGCGGGTTTTCATGATCATGGTGTAGACGGCCGAGCCATCCGCGCCCAGCACCGTGTGGCCGTTGAGCTGCGCGGTGATGGTCATCAAGGCCACACGGCACGCACCCTGCGCGTCCTCGTCGCCGTCCAGCGCGGCCTGAAGGTTGTCGGCCAGCACCTGGTGAAACGGCACCGTCTGCGGAAAGATGATGTCGGTGGTGTTGAAGAAGTCCTCATTGAGGCCGGTGGGCACGCGCTCTTCGTCGAACACAAACGCGCCCTCGTCGGAGTTGTAGATGGTGGGCGCGGTGTAGGCGTTGTCGGCGCTCTCGTACTCGCCTGTCAGGGCCCATCCCCAGCAGGCGGTGTAGATGAAAGGAGCCTGGTCCGAGTTGGGCACGAGTTCACCATCGCGCGGATGGTCTTCACCGGCGGGTGCCAGCAGGTTGCGTTGGGCGTTGCTGAGGTAAGGCATGAGCTTCTCCGTGAAAGTGTTCGCTGCGGATGGCAGCCGCCACTCGCTTGGCAAATTGTGGAAGCGGGTCCGCGCGCTGGCGATTACAGGGCATTACAGGCGGCGGGCGCCGCCCAAGCCGGCCGCTGCGCGCTGCCCGCTTGCGAGCGGCACGCGCTAACACTTTGAGATGCAGGCAGTCGGGCGAATTTTTTATTCGCGAAACGTTTTGTTTTAGGTGCGCAGGCGCACCACTCGTGTCAAGGCAATTAATGCCAAATGAGAATGCATGTGTAAATCCCTGCCGCGGCGCTTGACGACGATTGAGCCTCTCGCAGATACTGCGGCCGACCGGCTCGGTTTTTCAACATTGGCAGGATGCACGTCTCCGCAGAGCGACGGCCCCCGCCGTGAAGCCTGATGGCAAGAAGGAGGGAGAAGGCAAGTGGCTATTTTGAGAAACCGCGTCACGCATCGAAGAATTTACCTTCGGACACACCATGTTTTCGGGCGCGGCCGCTCCGCCGACACCCTGCTTGAAAACCTCGACGCCTCGCAACTGCACGCGTCGGTACGCTGGACCGGCCAGGCCTGGGAGTTGCGCGACCACAGCCGCAACGGCACCTTCCTCGACGGCACGCTGCTCTCCAACACCCAGGGCCAGGCACTGCGTGCAGGCAGCACCCTGAGCTTTGGCAATGAAGGCGGGGCCGCATGGCTGGTAGAAGACCTGTCGCCGCCCCGAAACCTGCTGTGGCCGCTGGGCCATGACGAGCCCTACATTCCCCTGGGCCGCTCCAACCTGCTGCCGCAAGGGCTTGGCGCCGAGCTGTCCATCCATCACAGCGAGAAAGGCCAGTGGGTGTGCACCACCCCCGAAGGCAGCTGGCTCCTGGAAGACGGCGACGAGGTCCGTTTTGCCGGCAAGGTCTGGTGCTTCCTGCTGGCGGCCGAGGTGGTCTCCACCATGGACTGCATGGCCGGCAAGGCGCAGCTCAAGCGCTCGCAGCCGACGCTCTTTTTCAAGGTCAGCCAGGATGAGGAACACGCATGGCTGGAGCTGCATGACGCGGGCTTTCACCTCAACCTCGGTGAACGCTCGCACCACTACGCGCTGCTGATCCTGGCGCGCCTGCGGCTGGCGGACGCGCAGCGCCAGCTCGCGCCCCACGCCCAGGGCTGGGTCGAACTCGACCGCCTGGCCAAGATGCTGGGCCTGGACCCGGGCCACCTGAACATCCAGATCTTTCGCATGCGCAAGCAGCTTGCGCTCGCGATGCCGGCCGGTGCGCAGGTGCCTGAACTGATAGAGCGCCGCCGCGGCTCGCTGCGTTTCGGCGACCTGCGCTTTCGCATCATGCACGGGGCCACGCTCGAGGCCGACTTCGATCCATTGGCCGGCGGCCGGAGCTTTCCCGAAGAAACGCTCGTGGCCTAGGGCCTGTTAACACCCTGGCCCAGGCACCCGGCCTGGACGTCGCCGCGCGCCTTGATCGGCGCCGTTTTCACCCCATTCGCATTTGCATTCATGGTGTTGACACGCCTTAATCCCTCTCCTCCATGACGCGGGTGCCCTCGCACGGCTTCCCCGTCGGCGTGCCGGGGTACCAGTCGCTGGGTTTGCTGGGACAAGGTGCGTCAGGCCAGGTGTTCAAGGCCAGGCAACGCAGCACGGGCCAGTTCGTCGCCATCAAGATTCCCCATCCGGCTTCGGCGGACGACCCCGCGACGAACCGGCGCGTGCAGCAACGCCTGCACCAGGAGACCCGCGTGCTGGCCATGCTGCAGCACGCCCACGTGGTGCGTCTCATCGACAAGGGCATGGCCGAGGGTGGGCGGCTCTTCGCCGTCCTTGAGTTCATCCCTGGAGAAACCCTGGGGGATTTTCTGCAGCGCAACGGCCCGCTGCCCCTGCCGGACACCATGGCCCTGATGGCGCAGTTGCTCGATGCGTTGACGTTTCTGCACCAGCACCAGGTCGTGCACCGCGACCTCAAGCCGGAAAACATCATGGTCGCCTCCACCGGCACGGCCCTGCACCTCAAGCTGCTGGACTTCGGCTTGGCCAGCCATCGGGGCGAGCCGCGCTTCGTGACGGGCGCGGAGGGCACGCCTGCCTATTGCGCGCCGGAGCAGTTGCGCGCCGAGCCCTGCCTTCCCGCGACGGACATCTACGCCTGGGCCCTTGTCTTCCTCGAATGCCTGACCGGCCGTCCCTGCGTGCAGGGCGCCGACGTCGCTGAGGTGCTGCAGCGCCAGCTCAGCCCGGAGTCCATCGCCCTGCCCGACGAACTGGCCGGCCACCCGGTGGCGCCGCTGCTGCAGCAGGCGCTGCGCAAAGACGTGCGGCAACGCACGGCCGACGCGGCCGGCCTTTACCTGGACCTCATGCAGTGCCTGGCGCAGTTGCGGGTCTCGCGCCTGGCCCTGCCGGCGCAAGCGCCCAGCCTGGATGGCGGCCCCAGGCAACTGACGCTCGACAGCATGGACATTCACGCGGAGCCCTCTGGCACAGAGCATGCCCTGGGCATCCTCTGCGTGGGCCTGCGCCTCTACCCCGCCAGGAATTCCTCGCTGGCGCTGGCCTACCTGCAGGAGATGCGCGAGCAGCAGATGCGCTGGTGCGCCAACGCCGTGCAAGTCGGCCAGGGCCAGAGCGCCGGGGTGCTGGGCGACTGCATGCTGTTTCATTTTGAACAGGGCACGAGCAGCGCGCAGAACCTGCAGCAGGCGGCCGTCGCCGCCATGGACCTGTGCACACGCGTGCAGCGCAGAAGCCGCCTGCTGGAAGTCCAGCACGGCGTGCGCCTGGAAATATCGGGCGGCATCCACAGCGTGCGGCCGGCCTCGCGCCACGATGCCTCCAGCCGCAACCAGGGCGCCAACGTCGCGCTGCACCTGAACAGCGTGGCCGAGCCGGGCGCCATTGTGGCCAGCCAGCATGCCCGCCGTGAACTGGCGGCCAACATGCAGTTCGAAGAATATGTCGGAACGGCGGCGGCACGGCATGAGAGCGAGGACCGGGTGTTCAGGCTGATGGCAGACCTCCAGGGGTGAGTGCGCCATGGCCCCGCCGCCCGCCCGCAGGCGCACTCACAGCATCAGTTGCTCGACCTGCTCGACCGGGTAGCTGCGCCAGCGGCGGTTAAGGGTTTCCTTGGGGCTGGTGTTGCGGGCGTGCACCCGGGCCACGTAGAGGTGCTGGTCGGGATTGACCACGATGCGCTTGTGCTGCGGCGCCCACACGAAGGCATTGTCTTCGCCCACATTGATGTCGGCGAAAGGCGCGCCGCGCCAGAACTCGCGGCGGTAGCAAAGGGTGCCGCCGCAGACCCAGGGCGAGCGCCCGTCGTACACGTACTGCCAGGCGCGCCGCCCTTCAGGTGCATAAAAAAATACCTTGTCGAGCCCGCAGATGTCCGCGCCCTGCTCCAGCATGGCCTTGACCTGCGAGCTGAGCCAGCCGGGCGCCATCCAGTCGTCGTCGTCCCAATGCGCGATCAGCTCGCCGCGGGCCATCTCGCAGGCGATGTTGCGTTTGGCGCCCAGCGTGAGCTTGCGGTCCAGCCGCATGTAGTGGATGGTTTCGTGCGGCGGGATGAGGTCGGCCACGCTGTCGCGGCCGTCGTCCAGCACGATGAGCTCGCGCGGGCCGTAGTCCTGCGCCATGAAGTTGCGGATCGCCTGCGGCACGAAGTCGCGCCGGTCGGCGGTGGGCATGATGCAGGACACCAGCGGCTGCGCGGCCGCGGCGGGCGCCGGCATGGCGGCGGCCGGCGGAAAGTAGAAATCGCGGTCGCGCTGCAGGCATTGCGGCTGCGGCACCCGGGCCCAGGCGCTTTGCTGCAGGTATTGGCCTTCCTTGAACTTCCAGGTGTTGCCGTCATGGCGCACATAGATGTACAGCTCGCGCCCCGGCACGCGGCACAGGCGCGCGCCGCCGGCCAGGGCCTTGAGCAGGAAGTCGGCATCCTCGCGCAGCGAAGTCGTGGGATAGCGGCCATGGACCTCCCACAGGCTGCGCCGGAACAGCAGTGAGCCGCCGCAGACGTTCTCCGCGAACATGCGGCGAAACAGCGCGCGGCTGGGCGCCCAGAACTCCGCCTGCGGGCGCGCCATGAAGAGCATGTCGTTGATCCCGGTGATGTCGGCGATGTTGCACAGCAGGGGTGCGGCCTGGCGGCTCAGGCGCTGCTCGCCGTACCAGTCGTCATCGTCCCAGTTCGCGACCAGTTCACCCTGGGCCACGCGCACCGCCTCGTTGCGCTTTGCGCCTATGCTGGTTCCGGCGGCCACGCGCACGCAGCGTATGCGCGCGTCGCTGATGTCCTCGGGCAGGTCGCCGTCCTCCTCGTACACGATGATGAGTTCCAGTAACGGGTAATCCTGGCGCTGGAAGTAGCGTATGGACTGCGCGACGAAACCGGCCCGGCCGCGTGTTGGCATGATGCAGCTGAGCAGGGGCGCCGGCGGTCTTGCCGCTGCTGCCAATGCCACCGGCGGCTGCGGCGGCGGGGCCCCACCGGCATCCGCCTGCAGGAAGATGCGCATTCGCTCGGGCATGGCGAAGTAGCGGCACTTCTCCCCGGCGCAATGTACGTGGTAAGGCGCGGGCGGCTGGTGGGCCTCGCCGCGCCAGGCGCAGAAGCGGTCCTGGTACAGCTGCTTGCTGGTTTCCAGCAGTTCGGCCTCCAGCCGCAATCGCCGCGGGCAAGGCGGCGCCCGGTGCACAAAAGCCCCCTGGGCCCACACGCCGCGAAAGCCGGCGCGCGCCGCGCGTATGTTGTAGTCCATCTCCCAGCAAGGGCCTTGCGCATAGGCGATGTCGGCCGCGCCTATGGCGGCCACCACCTCGTTCTTCACCACATAGCAAAAATCCGACAGGCTGTGCAGCGGCTCCAGTGTCGCAAAGGCATTGCCGAACTTTGCCGCCAGCGCATCAGCCTGGTTCCACAAAGCTTCCTGTGTGGCGCCGCAGCCCGGCGCGACCGCCTGCTCGTTCCAGCCGCGGTTCGTCGAGGGACCGGCCAGGCCGTGGCTGGGGTCGGCATCGAGCGCGGCCAGCAGCAGCTCGAGCCAGCCGGGCGTGACCCGCGCGCCGTTTTCCAGGAACACATACACATCAGCGGGCACGCCCACCAGCCGGTTGAAGCACGCGGCCGCGCCTTCATTCAGGGGCCCGGGCAATGAGTCCATGCCCGGCAGGGCTTCGAAGCACGCCTGCAGCGCGGCGGCCCCGGCTTCATCAGCCGGGTCCGGCAGCAGCCGCAAGCCGAAAGGCAAGGAGGTGTTCTCGAACAGGCTGGCCAGGGTGGCGGCCAGTGCATCGGCCTGCGCGGCCACGTACACGCCGACCAGGATCTGGCGCTCTTGCGGAACGGGCATCTACCACTCCTCGCGGCTGGCCAGCAGGCCCGCGCCCAACAGCGCCTCGAGCTTGCGCCAGGGGCTGCCCGGGGCTTCATCGCCCCAGTCGCCCACCGCATCGAGCAGGCGCTCCAGCGCCACCGCCTGTGCATCGGCCGCGCGGTAAAAGCGCGGGTAGCACAGCAGCAGTTCCTCCGCGCAGGCGCGGATCAATGCCTCGCGCCGCGCCGGCTCGGGTGCATGAAAGGAGACATACAGCGTGGGCAGGCCCAGCTGCGGCAGGCGCCGCCACAGGCCGGGTATCACCGCGTACTCGCCGCCCTCGATGTCCATCTTGATGAAGTTGCAGTCGTCGATGGCGTTGAGCGACAGGAAATGCTCAAGGTCCAGGGCCTGGACCTCGCGGCAGGGCTGGCCGGCCGCGCCCGGCGCGGCCAGCATGCCCGACATGCTGTCGCCGAAGCGGCTTTGCTCGCCGAAGTACAGGCCCCCGGCGTAAAGCCGCAGCGGGCCGCTCTCGGCGCCTATGCCGTAGGGATAAAGCCTGATTTTCGGCAGCAGCCCGGGATTGGCCTCGACATTGGCCGCCAGCTCCGCAAACGCCACCGGGTCCGGCTCCAGGGCATGCACGCGGCGCGACAGCATCGCGCCGTAGAGCACCGTGGGCCCTATCCAGGCGCCGATGTCAATGTAGGACTTGTCGTGCCGCAGGAAGCGCTGGAACACCTCGAAGGTCTGCGGTTCCCACAGGCCGGCGCCCACGCGGCGCCAGAAGTCCTTGCGCGCATCGTCGGCACGAACCCGGAAGGCGCGGCGGTGGGCGAACACGCTGAGCTCATGCCGCGCATCCGCGGCCGGCGCAGCCTGAAAAAGATGGGCTTGCTGCATGGGCGGTCCCGCTCGCCGCTCACCAGACCGTCGTCGGCGCCGGGCCGGACGTGGTGGCGCTGAACTCGAAGGCATTGCCCTCGAAGACAAAACCCGGCACGTTGATCTTGCACCAGACGGCGCCGGCGTAGGGACTGCTGCCGGCGGCCAGGTGCATCTGGATGCTCACGTCCTGCTTGAGCGAATCCTGCGTCTGCAGCGACAGCGGCAGGTAATAGTTGTTGCCGTAGAAGTTGGTCTTCTTGCTGCGCGGTTCGCAGACCATGGTCACGTACTTGCCGTTGTCATCGTAGACCAGCAGGAAGACGAACTGGTAGTCGGTGCTGGCCTGCCAGAAGAGCCGCACGGTGCTGCCCGGAACGGTCTGCTGCGCCGGCAGGGCGCGCACGGGGTAGATGTTGATCACGCCGGCCCCGTTCGCGTAGAGGTCGTCGACGGGCACCGTCGTTCCGTTGTTCAGCGGCAGGTTGGTGTCGCCGACCGGCGTGCTGGAAGACATCGGCACATCAGCCAGCGGCGGCACCTGCTCGGCCAGCGTCGAATGGCGCGCGGCGCCGGAGCCGTCGCAGTTGAACACATAGCCGCCGAACTGCGTGACCACGCTGGGCGCTTCCACACCCATGCCGCAGGACGGCACCAGTTGCAGCTGGATCAGGTTTTCGCCCGGCAGCTGCGGCGATTTCTGCAGGCGGCGCACGGTGCCGCGGTGGTCCAGGCAGACCTCCAGCCCCCAGGTGATGCCGGCCAGCGAGAACACGCCCGCCCCGTCGTAGTTGAGCACCTGCTGCTCGCGCCCGGGGCCGCCCGTGGTCGAGGGCGCCAGGTGGTCGACCTCGCCGAGCAGCAGGCTGTTGGGGCTGGCCGCGGTGGCCAGGAAGTCGACACCGGACATGAGCTCCTTCATCACCACCACCGCGCCTGCATCGCCCCGCGTGGCCACCCCGCCCTGCTGCACCAGCGCGAAGTTGTAGACCTCCTTGTTGGCCAGCGGATCGATGTCGTAGGGCGGCGTCTTGAGCGTGGGCGAGGACACGCCCAGGATGGTGCCGAAGACGAACATCCAGTCGCCCCAGTCCGCAAGGGCGGCGTAGCTTTGCAGCTTGGTGATGATCCGCTGCACATCGTCCATCTGGTAGGCGCCCGTGGAGCCCCGAAAAAAGAACTCGGGCGCCATGAAGACATTGAGGGTGTCGCTGGGCACGGGCGGCGACGAGGGAGGCGACGCGGACTGCTGCAGCACATCGTAGGCCGCGTCCATGGCGCGGAACATCAGCGCGCAGCGCGCCTCGAGGTCGAGTTCCGGATTGTCCAGCCCGAGGTAGGTTTTGGACCCGTCGGGATTCAGCTCGGGCGCGGTGTCAATCACGTAGCCTATGAATCGAACGTTGTTGTAAGCCATGCTGTTTCTCCTGGTAAAAATGCTCGGTGGGTCAATTGCGGTTACGTGCCGGTCACCGGATGAACGGCGTCAAACCGTAGGTGAACTTGATGATGTGGTTCACGTACACGTTGATCGGCCGCGTTTCGTACTGGCTCACCTGGACCGGGGTGGGCTGCTTCTGGCCTGCGACCGGCGGGGTGGTCGGCGTGGCGGTGCTCGTGGTCGCGCCGGCCGCCGAGCCGCTTGAAGAGGGGGTTGCCGGCGCGGGCGCGCTGTCGTAGTCATGCGCATGGGTTTGCATGGCGAAAGACTGGGTGGAGCCCACACCGCTGCCCTGCCCCTGGCCGTCGGCGGCATTGCGCGCGCCGATGTCGGGATCGTTGTTGGTGCCCGTGCCGATGCCGCGCAGGAAATACCCGCGGTAATCGGGAATCAGGAACTGGTTGCCGCTGCCGCCGTAGACATAGCCCAGCACCGCGAAGAGCTCGGGATAGTCATAGGTGGGCAGTGTGCGGCCGTCGCAGTACATCCAGCCCCAGGCTTCCAGCGGGTTGGTGACATAGTTCTCAGGTGTCACCGTGGTGGCCGCGCCGGCGCTGTCCGGCGCGCCCAGTGTGCCGGCAAAAGCCGTCACCGAGCCGACCGGTAGCTCGCCAAAGCCCGGGCGCACGAAGTACGGCATGTTCATGCCCGGCGCCATCATGGAAGTTCACTCCCCACATTCCCTATGGCCACACCAGGCGCCACGCAGGCGCCGGGCTCGTCGAGCACCTGCATGGCCGTGGGCACCAGCACTTCCCAGCATGGGCCTATGGGGCGGACTGGATGGCGCTCGGGCCCGGACTGCTTGAGGTCGTTGACCAGCGGGACATCCACGGGATTGGCCGGTGCCAGCCGGTCGCTTGAGGCCCACAGCATGCCCGACGAATAGAAATACAAAAACGCCATCACATGCGCGGGCTGCACCGGCAAAAGCACGCGTGCCTGGTCGGCCTGCAGGAAGCTCGAGAACAGGGCGTCGTCGTCAGCGGCCAGGCTGCCCAGCTCCACGCCGCCCACAGCGCCGGAACCCGGGCCGGGGCCGGCGTAGAAGCTGTAAACCATTTCGTTCCACTCCAGCACCTCGTCGAAGAACTGCAGGTAGCGCGGCTCGTAGACGGCAAATTCGGACGGCGGCGACAGCGCATAGCCCTGGGCGCCCATGCCGGTCAGCGTGAGCATGCGCTCCAGCAGCAGGCGCAGGCAGGCGTTCCTGAGTTCGCGCTGCTCGATCTGCCGGTTCGCCAGCGGCGACCGGGTGGCCGCACGGCCTTGCGGGCCGCCCTCGACGCGCAGGTTGTAGGCGGCCAGGCGCTCCTGGTAGGCGCGCATGACGGCGGCGTAAATACCGATGCGCCACTCGTCCATGCACCGATCCGAAGGCGCGCACTGGATCTCGATGTTGACCTGCACCTGCGGATCGGTGGGCGGTGACAGGCTGGGCGGGTAATCGAGCACGGACACCGGCACGCTGTCGTCCTCGCCGAACAGCGCCATGCCGTCCGGGCTGCCGGAGGCCGTGACGGTCTGCCGCCCCACCAGCACCACGGGCGCCGGCAGGCCGGTGGGCGCGCTCACGTAACCGACAAAGGCCTTGGTGGCGCCATAGCCCGCGGGAATGGCGATCTGCTTTTCCTCGCCGTCGCGCAATGTCGCTGAAGCGAAGCGCTGCGCCAGCGGCGGCGGCTCCAGGTCCAGCACACCGTAGTAAGCACCCAGGCCGGCGTAATTGCCCGGCTGGATGTCCTTGAAGGTGGCGATATGCAGCCGCAGCGGCGGCAGCGGCTTGACGAAGTCGTGCCCGGCCGCGGCCTGCTCGCCCGCGATGAAAGCGGCGGCAGGTTTGCACACCATGAATTCCATCATCAGCCGCTGGCCGTAGTTGACGACGCAGGCTTCGTACACCTTGTTGAGCCATCGGTAGACGCCGCGCAGGCTGTGCGTGCCGGCCGTGTTGTCGACCAGGCTCACCACCGAGTCCTCGGTCTGGCTCATGGTGCTGCTCGAGCGCGTGAGGCTGACGCTGCGGCTGATGCGGTTGACGGTCTTGCTCAGGATGTCGCGCGCGAAACGCGTGGTGTCGTCCAGCCCCGGCGTGGCCCCGGGCTGCACGGTCTTGCTCCAGGAGCCGTCCAGCGTGGCCTGGGTGGGCGGGCCGTAGCTGCTGGTGAAATTGTTGTACTGGTTGGTCTCCACCACCCCGGCCACGGTTTTGCGCGCCTCCTCCTGCAGGTTGCTGCGTTCATCGGCGTCGTCGTTCTGCAGCAGCTGCTTTTCGCCGCTGCTTTGGCGCAGCTCGTCGAGCTGGCGGTGGGTGCGTTTGTGGGTCACCTCGCGGCGCTCGCCGCGCATCACGTTTTCGATGCGCGCGATCTCGCCGCACTGGTAACGCAACAGGCGCTGGCGCACCATCTGCAGGTCGCCTATGGCGTAGGGCTCTATCCAGCCCGCAAGCCCCGGGGGCGGTGAGGTCGCGGCGGCGGCCTGCGCCGGAGGCAGCGGAAACACCTGCGCGCTCAGCACGGGCGTGGCATGCAGCAGTGCATTGATCTGCCGCGTCGTCAGCAAAGTCTGCTCCGGAACCATCGGCGCTGTTGCGGGCGTTTCGCCGGCGGCGGTGGTGGCGGCAGCGCCGGCCTGCGTGAGGCTCTCGAAGGGCTGCAGCGCGACCTCCACCAAGTGCGCCATCAGCAGCGCGCGGGTCAACTCATCGAGCAGCGCGGTGTCGTAACCCAGGGTGATCACCAACGCGAAATAGCTTTGCCAGACGCGGTCCAGCGCCTGGGCATAAGCGGCGGTGTCGAAATAGTTCCAGTCCAGCGCGTAGCGCGACAGCAGCCGCGTGACCTGCTCGCAGGCCCTGGCCAGCCAGGCCGTCGGCGCGTCTTCCAGCCTGGGCAGGCGCATAAAGGCTTCCGGGAATTGGCTGACGGGGCCGGCGAGGCTGTCCATGTCGGCGATGAAGTCTCCCGGATAGATGCTGCCGTCGATGAATTCCACGGCCAGCTGCTGCGCGGCCTGGCGCGCGCCCTGCGGCTGGTTGCGCGCGCTCACCAGGTCGCCGAAGAAGCCGCTTGAAGGCGGGCTGGCGGCGGTGTAGCTGACGAAACCGTCAAGCAGGTCGGCGGCGCTCACCTTGGGCCAGCGCCGCACATAGACATAGGGAAACAGCTCGTCAGGATGGGTGGTGACGATGGGAAGGGGCTCGACCGGGTCTACGGGCAAATCCGGCTCTATGGGCGGCGGGCCCGGCGGCCAGGGCGGGCCGGGCGGCGGCACCGGGCCGCGCGTGGGGCACGCCACCATGATGCCTTCAAAATGGTGGTCGTCGCTTTGCCCTCTCATGCCGTAGTGGATGTCGGCAAAGATGGCGGTGTTGGTCACGCCGTTGATGTGAACCGGTGTTTTTTGCTGCAGGTAGCCCGTGACGTAGCAGCCCGAGCGGAACCTGAACTCAAAGGGCTTGCTGGGCCACAGCCGCGTGATGGTGACCAGCTGGCTCTCGGCCGGGCCGGATTTGCAAGCCACGCTGGCAATGGACGGGATGTCGTCCCCCGGCTCGCGGTTGATGGTGAAATCGAAGACCAGGCAGCCATCCATGGCCGACCAGCTTCTTTTGACCATTTCGTTCACGCGGGGGCTCCTGTGGGTGCGGCATACGGCCTGCATCACCAGCGCGGGCCCCGGGGGCCGCGCGCCGGCGAAGCGGCTTTAGCACATCACGATGTTTTCGAGGTTGAAGGCGAAAGGCGTCGAATTGGCGCCGGGGCCGCCGCCGGTCATGACGATGTCGGCGCTCAGGATGCCCAGCAGCGACAGCTCGGTGTTGATGTTGGAGATGATCGCGGAGTCCATCACCTGGCCCTGCACGATCTGCGAGGCCACGCCGATCCAGATGGTGGGCTTGAACTCGAACACCGCTTTTTGCTGCGGCGCGATCGAGGTCTTGATCGCCAGCAGCTTGCCGGACTTGTAGATGCTGGCGTTGATGGCGCCCTTGGGCAGGCTGTTGAGCACCTGCACTTCCTTGGAGCTGGTGCCGGCGCCCGCGGGCACCAGGCGGTCGCCCGAGGTGGTCAGCGCCATCTGGAACAGCTGGCCGTTCTGGGCGTCGAGCTGCGGCGTGTAGTTGCCGTAGCTGTCGCTGGCGCCGACCTGCATGGTCATGGGGAAGGTGAAGGGATGGTTGTCACCCTGGCCGCAATAGCGGATGACCTGCCAGGCCACCGCGAGCTCGTCGAAGTTGGTCGCGACGTTCTTCTGGAAAATCACGATCTCCGAATTGTTCGCGTCATTCGAGTTGTTGATGAAATTAAGTGCAATATCCATGGTTTTCTCCGGTTGATTAAAAAATGGCAGCGCACCATGCGTTGCCCGTTTGCCATCGTTGCCCTGCTGCCACGGCGGCGAACCCAGCGTGTCCAGTCCTGGCGGTCGCCCTCAGGCCTGGACGATGTTTTCGAGATTGAATTGATAGGCGGTCGCGCCCTCGCCGGGGCCGCCGCCGCTCATCACGATGTCGGCTCTCGCGATGCCGATCAGCGAGAGCTCGGTATTGATTTCCGACATCACGGCGGAATTGATCGGCTGCCCCTGCACAACCTCGGAGCACACGCCTATCCACAGTGCGGGCTGGTACTGGAAGACCGCCTTCTGCCCAGGCACCACCGAAGTCTTCGCGCCGACCATGCGCCCGTCCTTGAAGATGCAGATATCGACCGCGCCCTGGCTCATGCCGTTGACCACGTCCAGCTCGGTTGATGCGCTGGCCGGGCCGGTGTAGAGCAAGCGGCGGCTGCCGGTGGGAGTCGCCACCAGCGTCAGCATCTGGCCGTTCTTGGCCGGCAGGCGCGGCGTGAAGTTGCCGTACTCGTCGGTGACGGACACCTCGTAACCGTCGGGATAAACAAAGGGATGCGTGCAATCGCGCCCGCAATAGCGGATCACCTTCCAGGCCACGGACAGCGAAGCCATGGTGGTCAACACATTCTTCTGGTAGATCAGCACCTCGGACTTGTTGCCGTCGTTGGACTTGTTGACGAATCGCAGTTTGATATCCATGGTGCATCCCTTGGTGGCTGGTCCGCTCGGCCGTGAGGCCTTCGCGTTTCGATGTAGCAACTCTAGGGAAGGCACCCGGCCAAAGCGATTACAGGCAATTACAGAAAGCGCTCGTGAAAATTACCCTTGCGCTGCGCCGAAAAAATGGCGCGCGAATGGATTGCGGTGCAAGCAGTGCGTACACCGGCTGTCATAAACTTGACGCACTTGCGCCATGCATCCGAATGCGATGCGCCTGCGCGCCAAGATCCGAAAGTTGCCCCATGACCCAGCCAGACACGCCCAAACCACTCGCCGCCCCGCGGCTCACCAGCCTCTCGCACGGCGGCGGCTGCGGCTGCAAGATCGCGCCGGGCGTGCTCAGTGAAATCCTGAAAAATTCCGGCAACCTGCCGGGCCTGAACATTCCGCCGCAATTGCTGGTGGGCATAGAGACCGCGGACGACGCGGCCGTGTACCAGCTCAACGATGAGCAGGCGCTGATCGCCACCACCGACTTCTTCATGCCCATCGTGGATGACCCCTACGACTTCGGCCGCATCGCCGCGACCAATGCGATCAGCGACGTCTACGCCATGGGCGGCACGCCCATCATGGCGCTGGGGCTGGTGGGCATGCCCGTCAACGTGCTGCCGCTGGAGACCATAGGCGCCATCCTGCGCGGCGGGCAGGACGCCTGCCGCGAGGCGGGCATCCCCATCGCGGGCGGCCACACCATCGACTCGGTCGAGCCGATTTACGGGCTGGTGGTGATGGGCCTGGTGCACCCGTCCCGCGTCAAGAAAAATTCAGGCGCGCGCGCCGGCGATGTGCTGGTGCTCGGCAAGCCCTTGGGCGTGGGCATTCTCTCGGCGGCGCTGAAAAAAGAAAAGCTGGACGCCGAGGGCTACGCCCGCATGGTTGCACTCACCACACAGCTCAACAAACCCGGCATTGAACTGGCGCGCATGGAAGGTGTGCACGCGCTGACCGACGTCACCGGTTTCGGCCTGGCCGGCCACGGGCTGGAGCTGGCGCGCGGCGCCGGCCTGCAAATCCGCATCGACTGGCAGCGCGTCCCGGTGATCGCAGGCACACGCGAACTTGCGGCCCAAGGCTGCGTGACGGGCGCTTCAGGGCGCAACTGGGCCAGCTATGGCGCCGAGGTGAGCCTGCCGGCCGGCTTCAGCGAGGTCGACAAGGCCTTGCTGAGCGATCCGCAGACGTCCGGCGGCCTGCTGGTGTCCTGCAGCGCGGACAGCGTGGACCAGGTGCTGGCGATCTTCCGGGACCAGGGTTTTGCGCAGGCGGCGGTGGTGGGGGAAGTTGTGGCGGGCAAGGGCCTGGTTGTCTGCTGAAGCCCGGCCGCCTGCTGAAAAATGAGGCGGAAAGAAGGCGAGCGGTGAGAAAGCCGAAGGAATGTGAAAGGGAAGTGGAAGCTTGCGTGCCACAAGCCCAATATCCCTAGGGTAAACCCGGAAATTTTTTGTCAGTCTTTATTCAGTGCGGCGGCGGGCATCCGTCGTACCATTCATGCCTCGGCGTACCCGGTGGGTACTTTCTCATTCAAAAAAACTGATCGGAGACATCCCCCGTGTCCGCACTCCTCAAACTCGCACTGGCCTATGACTGGCTGACCACGCGGCTGGGCAAGATCGCCGCCTGGACGGTGTTGTTTGCCGCACTGATCTCGGCCGGCAACGCCTTTGTACGCTACGGCCTGGACATCAGTTCCAACGGCTGGCTGGAAATCCAGTGGTATCTGTTCGCCGCCACCGTGATGCTGGGCGCGCCCGTCGTGCTCAAGCTCAACGAGCATGTGCGGGTCGACATCATCTACGGCAAGCTCAAGGGCAAGGGGCCGGTCTATGTGGACATTTTCGGCCTGGCTTTCTTCCTGCTGCCGGTGATGGGCCTGATGGCCTACCTGAGCTGGCCGCTGTTCATGGGCATGCTGCGTTCCGGCGAGGTTTCGGGCAACGCGGGCGGCCTGATCCGCTGGCCCGCGATGCTGTTGCTGCCGCTGGGCTTCGGCCTGATGTTCGTGCAGGGCATCTCGGAAATCATCAAGCGTATCTGCTATCTCCAGGGCAAGTTCGAGATGGACACGCACTACGAAAAGCCGGTTCAGTGATCCGTTTGCATCGCTCAATCCCATAAAAACACTTTCAGGACTACCCCATGCAGATGGAAAATTTCGCCCCGATCATGTTCGCGGGCCTTGTGCTGATCATGCTGATCGGCTTCCCCGTCGCTTTCTCTCTGGCAGCCCTCGGGCTGGCTTCCGGTTTCCTGGCCATCGAGATGGGCTGGTTCCCGGCCAGCTTCATGTCCAACCTGCCGCTCAATATGTTCGGCATTTTGTCGAACGATCTGCTGCTGGCGATTCCCTTCTTCACCTTCATGGGCGCCATCCTTGAGAAGTGCGGGCTGGCTGAGGACATGCTGGACTCCATGGGCCAGCTGTTCGGCCCGGCCAAGGGCGGCCTGGGCTACTCGGTCATCATCGTCGGCTTCATCCTGGGCGCCATCACCGGCACGGTGGCCGGCCAGGTGATCGCCATGGCGATGATCTCTCTGCCCGTGATGATCCGCTACGGCTACAACATGCGCTACGCCACCGGCGTGCTGGCGGCCTCAGGCACCATCACGCAGCTGGTGCCGCCGTCGCTGGTGCTGATCGTCATGGCCGACCAGCTGGGCCGCTCCGTGGGCGACATGTACAAGGGCGCCTGGGGCCCCTCCATCCTGCAGGTGCTGATTTTCGCCGGCTACACCTTCGCGCTCGGCGTATTCAAGCCGCACCACGTGCCCGGCGTTCCCAAAACCGCCCGTACGCTCAACGGCTGGGCGCTGTGGGCCAAATGCCTGCGCGGCATCATCCCCTCGGCCATCCTGATCTTCGCGGTGCTGGGCTCCATGGGCGGCTTGCCCGGCATCGACACCGCGATCGCCACGCCGACCGAAGCCGGTGCCATGGGCGTGGTGGGTGCGCTGGTGCTGGCCGCCATGCACAAGCGCCTGACCCGCGCGCTGACGTGGGAAGCCATGATGGGCACCATGCGCCTGACGGCCATGGTGGTGTTCATCCTGATTGGCGCACGCGTGTTCTCCATGGTGTTCCAGGGTGTGGACGGCGCCAAATGGGTGGAGCACATGCTCACCGGCCTGCCGGGCGGCCAGACCGGCTTCCTGATCGCCGTCAATGTCTTCATCTTCTTCCTGGCTTTCTTCCTCGACTTCTTCGAGATCGCCTTCATCATCCTGCCCATGCTGGGCCCCGTCGCCGACAAGCTGGGCATTGACCTGATCTGGTTCGGCGTGCTGCTGTGCGTGAACATGCAGACCAGCTTCATGCACCCGCCCTTCGGCTTCGCGCTGTTCTACCTGCGCGGCATCGCCGACACGCTGTTCAAGGAAGGCCGCATTCCCAAACCGATCAAGTCCAACGACATCTACCTGGGTGCGATCCCCTGGGTGGCGATGCAGCTGCTGCTGGTGACGATCGTGATCTTCGTGCCGCAGACGGTAACCATCTTCCTCGACAAGCCCCAGGTGATTGACCTGGACAAGGTCAAGATCGAAGTCCCGGTCGACGACAGCGTCACCCCACCCGCGGGCGCGGCCAGCGGCGCGGCAGGCACCGACCCCCTGGCGCCACCGGCCGAGCCGACCGCCGATGAAGAGCAGAAAAAGGTCGACGAGCTGTTCAAGACCAAATAAGCCAACGGCCATATTGCCGGCCGGTACAAGCGCCCCTTCCCCAAGGGGCGTTTTTATTGGCCCCTCATGCTCCTTCATACCGTCACCCACCCCTACCCCGAGCCGTCCATGGACCCCACTCCCGCACCCACTCCCTATTTCGGCCCGCCGCCCTTCAAGTTCACGCCAAAAGGCGGGAGCATTTCGGGGCAGGCGTTTTCCGTAACGTTCAAAATCCTGGCGACTGTCATCGTGCTGGTCCTGGCCGCGGCCTTTGTGCAGGCCTGGCTGGCCGGCAGGGCCTCGGGCGCGTCCGCCGCCGGCGGCTGGTTCATCGCCGGCCTGCTGCTGGTGAGCTACACCTGGTGGCACATCCTGCGCAGCGTCACGCGCATAGACGAACAAGGCCTGCACCAAAGCTGGGTCTGGGACAAGCACATGGAGCTGCGCGAGCTGGCCTACGGCAAGCTGATCCGCGTGCGCGGCCTGGAATGGCTGATCGCCCCGCGCCTGTACGTGCGCACGCTGATGGGCAAGTTCGCGGTGTTTTATGCCGCCTCGCCTGAAATGGTGGCTGAGTTTGAGCGGCTGGTCAGCGAATTAAAGACTTTCCGTAGCATCAGGTAGCCCCCCGTTGAGGCTCACTTCGTGTAGCCTCCTCCCCCTTGCAGGCACCCTGCTTGCACTGAGCTCCGACGTCTGCTTCAGGCGAAAAAAAACCGCGACGTGTCGCGGTTTTTTCTTGCGTGGGCCACTCTTACAGAGTTACGCCTTGCATGTACGTGTCAAAGCGCGACTCGGCGAAGCGGAACCAGAGGATCTGGTCCTTCTGGAAAGCGCGGTAGTCGCTGTAGATTTTTTTCCAGTCGGGATTCTTCTCGGCCAGCTCGCCGTAGAGGTCCATCGCGGCCTTGAACGAAGCGTCGAGCACCGGCTTGGGGAAGGGCAGGATCTTGGTCTTGGCGCCCACCAGTTGCTTGAGCGCGGTGGGATTGCGGGCGTCGTACTTGGCCTGCATGTCGATGTGCGCGTGCGAGGCGGCGCTTTCGACAATTGCCTTGTATTCCGCGGGCAGGGCTTCGAGGGCCTTGTTGTTGATGAAGAAGTCGACTTCAGGACCGCCTTCCCACCAGCCGGGGTAGTAATAAAACGGCGCAACCTTGTTGAAGCCCAGCTTCTGGTCGTCGTAAGGGCCGACCCATTCGGCGGCGTCCAGCGTGCCCTTTTCGAGCGCCTGGTAGATTTCGCCGCCTGGCAGGTTCTGCGGAACCACGCCAAGACGCTCAACCACCTTGCCGGCAAAGCCGCCGATGCGGAACTTCAGGCCCTTGAGGTCGGCCACGGTCTTGATTTCCTTGCGGAACCAGCCGCCCATCTGGGTGCCGGTGTTGCCGCCCGGGAAGCTCACGAGGTTGTACTTGGCGTAGAACTCGTTCATGAGCTTGCGGCCGTTGCCTTCGTACATCCATGCGGACATCTGGCGCGAGTTCATGCCGAAGGGAATGGCCGCGCCGATGGCGAAAGCCTCGTTCTTGCCGAAGTAGTAGTAAGGCACGGTGTGGCACATTTCCACGGAGCCTTGCCCCACGCCGTCGACCACGCCGAATGCGGGCATCAGTTCACCGGCTGCATGCACGCTGATCTGGAACTTGCCGCCGGTCATCTCGCCGACCTTCTTGGCGAACACTTCGGCGCCGCCGTAAATGGTGTCCAGCGGCTTGGGGAAGCTGGAAGCCAGGCGCCAGCGAATGGTGGCCTGCGCGTGAACAGCGGGGGCGATGCCAGCAGCGAGAACGCCGGCAATGCCGGCGTTTTTGATAAGGGAGCGACGATCCAAAATGCTATCTCCTGAAAGTTTGTCAAACGTGCGGGGCCTGAATGGCGCCCGCCGGACCTCTCGAGCCGGTACGGCCGGTAAAGGCAGCGTTCCCAAGCGAAGGCCAACTGGGATTTTGTCAGCTTTTACTTCGAGATCGCACCGTTTTTATCCACCTGTTTCAAGAATAAAAAAACCGCCTCTGGGAGGCGGCTTGCAAATTCCTGACGGGGCGCGAAGGCCCCGCGGGAATCAGAGCTTCTGGGCTTGCATGAAGCGGTCGAAAGTGGCTTCGGTGAAACGGAACCACAGGTTCTGCTCGGCGCGGAACTTGGAATAATCTGCGTAGATTTTTTTCCAGTTCTCGTTCTTCGCGCTGAGCTCCTCATACAGGGCCATGGCTTCCTTGAAGGCGGCGTTCATCACGTCGGTGGGGAAAGGCCGCAACTTGGTACCCGCGCCCACCAGCTGCTTGAGAGCGGCCGGGTTCTTCGCGTCGTATTTGGCCTGCATTTCGCCGTGGGCCTGGGCCGCGGCGGCCTCCACGATGGCCTTGTACTCGGGCGTGAGCGCCTCGAAGGCCTTGTTGTTGATGAAGAAGTCCAGCTCGGGGCCGCCTTCCCACCAGCCGGGGTAGTAGTAAAACGGCGCGACCTTGTTGAAGCCCAGCTTCTGGTCGTCATACGGGCCCACCCATTCGGCGGCGTCGATGGTGCCTTTTTCGAGCGCCTGGTAGATTTCCCCGCCGGGAATGTTCTGCGGCACGCCGCCTATGCGCTCAAGCACCTTGCCGGCAAAGCCGCCGATGCGCATCTTCAGGCCCTTGATGTCCTTGACGGATTTGATTTCCTTGCGGTACCAGCCGCCCATTTGCGCGCCGGTGTTGCCGCCGGGGAAATTGACGATGTTGTACTTGGCATAGAACTCGCGCATCAGCTTCAGGCCGTTGCCTTCGTACATCCATGCGCTCATCTGGCGGCTGTTGAGGCCGAAGGGAATGGCGCAGCCCAGCGCGAAGCATTCGTCCTTGCCGAAGAAATAATAAGGGGCGGTGTGGGCCGCCTCGATGGAGCCCTGCTGCACGCCGTCGACCACGCCGAAAGCGGGCATCAGTTCGCCGGCCGCATGGACCGAGATTTCAAACTTGCCGCCGGACATGTTTTTGACCGCTTTGGCGAAGACCTCGGCCGCACCGAAGATGGTGTCCAGCGATTTCGGAAAGCTCGATGCCAGGCGCCATCGGACGGCGGCCTGCGCGTGAACGGCGGGCGCCACGCCGGCAGCCAGCACGCCGGCGATACCGGCATTCTTGATAAGTGAGCGACGATCCATAAACTCTCTCCTGAAGTTATTGAAGTTTTCCGTAGGGGGTCCGCCACACGGCCGGGTACTGCAATAGTTGCAGCGTCCCGAACGCGCCGGCGGAGCATGGACACTTTGTCACTCTTTTTCGGAAAGTTACCCCGTTCTTACCCGTAGATCACCAAAGATTTCGCCAAAAAAACGTCAAAAAAAAGCCGCCCCAGGGGCGGCTTTTTCCGGCACGGCCTGCAACCATGCAGGCGTGCTCTAGGCAGGTACCCGGGCCAGCAGCCCTGGGCAACGTGCTTACAGTTTCTGGCTTTGCATGAAACGGTCGAACGTGGCTTCGGTGAAACGGAACCACAGGTTCTGGTCGCCGCGGAATTTCGAATAATCGGCGTAGACCTTGCGCCAGTTTTCATTCTTGGCCGACAGTTCCTCGTAAAGCTTCATGGACTCCTTGAAGGCCGCGTTCATGAGGTCCGCCGGGAAGGGGCGCAGCTTGGCGCCTGCACCCACCAGTTGTTTGAGGGCGGTGGGGTTCTTGGTGTCGTACTTGGCCTGCATGTCGACGTGGGCCGCCGCGCTGGCCACTTCCACGATGGCCTTGTATTCGGGCGTGAGCGCGTCGTAGGCCTTCTGGTTGATGTAGAGGTCCAGCTGCAGGCCGCCCTCCCACCAGCCGGGGTAATAGTAGTTGGGTGCCACCTTGTTGAAGCCCAGCTTCTGGTCGTCATAGGGGCCTATCCATTCGGCCGCGTCAATCGTGCCTTTTTCCAGCGCCTGGTAGATCTCGCCGCCGGGAATGTTTTGCGGCACGCCGCCCAGGCGCTCAATGACCTTGCCGGCAAAACCGCCGACGCGGAACTTCAGGCCCTTCATGTCGGCCAGCGATTTGATCTCCTTGCGGAACCAGCCGCCCATCTGCGCGCCGGTGTTGCCGCAGGGAAAGCTGATGATGTTGTACTTGGCGTAGAACTCGCGCATCAGCTTCAGGCCGTTGCCCTCGAAGGTCCAGGCGCTCATCTGGCGGCTGTTCAGGCCGAAGGGGATCGCGCCGCCGATGGCAAAGGTTTCGTCCTTGCCGAAGAAGTAGTAGGGCGCGGTGTGGGCCGCTTCGATGGAGCCCTGCTGCACGCCGTCGACCACGCCGAAGGCGGGCATCAGTTCGCCGGCCGCATGCACGGAGATTTCGAACTTGCCGCCCGAAATCGCCTTCACGTGTTTGGCGAAGGTTTCAGCGCCGCCGTAGATGGTGTCCAGCGACTTGGGAAAGCTGGAGGCCAGGCGCCAGCGAACGGCGGCCTGCGCATGAACGGCGGGTGCGACGCCTGCGGCCAGAACGCCGGCTACGCCCGCGTGCTTGATGAGTGAACGACGATCCATCAGCTTGACTCCAAAGTGTGAAAAATAAAAATCCCTGGGGCCGGCGCATGCGCAGGCCAGACTGCTTGTGCTTGTGCTTGTACGTGTGCTTTCGCAGGTCCTGGGGAATTCTAAAAATCAGGGTGGCGGCACCCGGGCGGGTAAACCCTTGAAGACCTTACAGCAAGCTGAAGGTGTCGCCCCCACGCTCCCCCACTTCGTGTGGGTCGCGAGGCCTTGCAGGCCGCGGCTCGCGAGACGCTTCGCCTCTGTCGCCCGTCCAAGCCTGCGCAGGCAGGCTTGGAGCCGCGGGCTCCAGCCCCTCCGGGGCCGCCCGCCTGCGGTCTGGCAAAGCCAGTCCCGCGGCCCCTGCTGGTTTAAAAACCTTCAGGGCGTGCGGAGTCCAGTGGTTCAGGCGACGGACTTGAGCGCCGGCTTGGCGGGCTTGTTCGTCAGCAACGCGGCGAAGCGCGCGGTGACGGCCGCTTCGATGCCTGCGGCATCGAGACCTTGCAAGGCCAGCAGCTTGGCGGGGTCGCCGTGTTCGATGAACTCGTCCTTGAGGCCCAGGTGCAGCACGGGTTTGTTGACGCCTGCGGCTTGCAGGGCTTCGCTGACGGCGCTGCCTGCGCCGCCCATGATGGCGCCCTCTTCCACCGTGACGAGTGCTTCATGGCTGGCCGCGACCTTGAGCAGCAGTTCGGTGTCCAGTGGTTTGGCCCAGCGCATGTTGACGACCGTGGTGCCGAGTTTTTCTGCGGCTTGCAGGGCCGGGTACAGCAAGGTGCCGAAGGCCAGGATGGCGACGCCGCTTCCTTCGCGGCGGAGCTCCCCTTTGCCGAAGGGCAAGGACTCCAGGTTCGCCTCGGTTTCAACGCCGGCGCCGGCGCCGCGCGGGTAGCGCACGGCCACCGGGTGGTCCTGCTCGAAGGCCGACGACAGGAGTTTGCGGCATTCGCGTTCATCGGCTGGGCAGGCCACGCTCATGTTGGGAATGCAGCGCAGGTAGGGAATATCGTAAGCGCCCGCGTGCGTGGCGCCATCGGCGCCGACCAGGCCGGCGCGGTCCAGCGCGAACACCACGGGAAGGTTTTGCAGGGCCACGTCGTGGACCAGTTGGTCGTAGCCGCGCTGCAGGAAGGTCGAGTAGATCGCGACCACGGGCTTGAGGCCTTCGCAGGCCATGCCGGCGGCAAAGGTCACCGCATGCTGCTCGGCGATGCCGACGTCGTGGTAGCGCCCGGGAAAGCGTTTATGGAATTCGACCATGCCCGAACCTTCGCGCATGGCCGGCGTGATGCCGACCAGGCGGGCGTCGTGTTCGGCCATGTCGCACAGCCACTGGCCGAAGACCTGGGTGAAGGTCTGCTTGGCCGGCGCGCTGGACTTTTGCAGGCCCATGGCCGGGTCGAACTTGCCGGGGCCGTGGTAGGCGATGGGGTCGGCCTCGGCGAGCTTGTAGCCCTGGCCTTTTTTGGTGACCACATGCAGAAACTGCGGGCCGCCGTTGTTGGCCATCAAGTGCTTGATGTTTTCCAGCGTGGGCACCAGCGACTCGAGGTCGTGGCCGTCTATCGGACCGATGTAGTTAAAGCCGAAGTTTTCGAACAGCGTGGCCGGCACGACCATGCCCTTGGCGTGCGCCTCCAGGCGCTTGGCCAGCTCGAGCAGCGGCGGCGCCACACGCAGCACCTGCTTGCCCACATGCTTGGCCGACGCGTAAAAGCGCCCGCTCATGAGCTGGGCCAGGTAGCGGTTGAGCGCACCGACAGGCGGGCTGATGCTCATGTCGTTGTCGTTGAGCACCACCAGCAGCTTGCAGTGGTCGTGCACGCCCGCGTTGTTCAAAGCTTCGAAGGCCATGCCGGCGCTCATGGCGCCGTCGCCGATGATGGCCACCGCATAGCGGTCTTCGCCCTTTTGCTGCGCGGCCAGCGCCATGCCCAGCGCGGCGGAGATGGAGGTCGACGAATGCGCGGTGCCGAAGGTGTCGTATTCGCTCTCGTCGCGGCGCGGAAAACCCGACAGCCCGCCGAACTGGCGCAGGCTGCCCATACGCTCGCGCCGGCCGGTCAATATCTTGTGCGGATAGGTCTGGTGGCCCACGTCCCACACCAGGCGGTCTTCGGGCGTGTTGAAAACGTAGTGCAAAGCCACCGTGAGTTCCACGGTGCCGAGGTTGGAGCTGAGGTGCCCGCCGGTCTGCGAGACGCTGTCGAGCACGAAGGCGCGCAGCTCATCGGCCAGGGTCTTCAGGCCGGTGCGTGGCAATGCGCGCAGGTCGGCGGGGCTTTGGATGGTTTCGAGCAATGGGTACATCGTGGTGTCGTTGTTATGGCGAGGCCGGTTCCTCTTCCCTGGTTTCTGGTTTCTGGCTTCTGCCTTTACCTTTTACCTTTTACCTTTTACCTTTTATTTTTTTTAGTGATGGCGGTTGACCAGCATGTCGGCCAGCGCGCGCAAGGCTTCGGTGCGGGCCAGCCCGCTGGCATCCAGGCCGGCCAGGGCTTTGGCCAGCAACTGCTGCGCGTACGCTTTGGAAGCCTCCAGCCCCATCAGCGAAACAAAGGTGGGCTTGTCCTGGGCGGCGTCCTTGCCGGCGGTCTTGCCCAGCGTGGCGGAGTCGGCGGTGACGTCGAGGATGTCGTCGACCACCTGGAAAGCCAGGCCGACCGCCGCACCGTACTCGCGCAGGGCCTGTTGCGCAGCGGCTGTCGCGGCGCCGCAGGCCGCGCCCATCATCACGCTGGCCTCCAGCAGCGCGCCGGTTTTCAGGCGGTGCATTTCGTGCAGCTGCTGCGAGTTCAAAGGCATGCCCACACTGGCCAGGTCTATGGCCTGGCCGCCGGCCATGCCCTGAAAGCCCGCCGCCTGCGCCAGCATGCGGCACAGCCGCGCCTGTGTGGCGGCGTCGACGGCGCCGCCCTCGGGCGTGAGAAATTCAAAGGCCAGCGCCTGCAGCGCATCGCCGGCCAGCAGCGCCTGGGCCTGGCCGAACTTGACGTGCACCGTAGGCTTGCCGCGTCGCAGCACGTCGTTGTCCATGCAGGGCATGTCGTCGTGCACCAGCGAATAGGCGTGAATCAACTCCACCGCGCAGGCGGCGCGCAAGGCGGCCTCGGCATTGCCGTCCACGGCTTCGCAGGCGGCCATGACCAGCAGCGGGCGCAGGCGCTTGCCGCCGTCGAGCACGGCATAACGCATGGCGTCGCCCAGGCCGGCGGGCGCGGGCGAATCGGTGGGACAGGCCACCCAGCGGGACAAGGCTTGTTCGACGGTGGCAAGCTGTCTGGCGCTCCAGTCGCTCAGCGTAAACAGGGGCAGTTTGTCAGGGGCGTTCAATCGGTATCTCTGGTTATGTCTGGGTGATCGGGTAGCTGGCTGGCGACGAAGAGCGGCTTACGCGCTACTCCTGCACCCAGGGCTTGAGCTCCGTGCCTTCCAGCACCTTGATCTGGGTTTCCACGGCCTCGAGCTTGTCGCGGCAAAACTTCAGCAACTGCGCGCCGCGCTGGTAGCCGGTCAGCAACTGGTCCAGCGGAAGCTGGCCGGACTCCAGGCTGTCCACCAGCTCCTCGAGTTCCTGCAGGGCCGCCTCATAGCTGGGCGGTAGCGCAGCGGCGGGGGGCGTGGACGAAGAGGCGGAGGATGAAGCGCTTTTGGCCATGGTTCTTTGGTTAGGGCCTGATTTTAGGCCGTTGCGGACAGATTGCAGCGCCCCGGCATCCAGGGTTGCAAATGCAATATTCCCATTATCCGGCGGCGGCGCGCAAAGCCCCCAAATTCACCCCGCGCGGGTACAATTGATAACAGTTCTCGATAACAGCGGCGCCCCCCGTTGCGGGATACCCGGCCTTGTTTCACCCGCGGGCTGCCCTCCAGCCTGCTCCCTGGTTTGCCACCTGCCTCCAAGCCCTGCGCGGCGGCATGTTCACCCGAAATTTGCATGTCCGATCTCAGCCTTCGCCTCCTGCAGGCCACCAGCCAGCTCCCCGTTTCCAGCTACTTTGATGCGGGCCTCTACCAGCGGGAGCAGCAAAAGCTGTTCGCGCGCGGGCCGCGCTACCTGGGCCATGAACTGGCGGTGCCCAACCTGGGCGACTACTACGCCCTGCCGCACGAAGGCGAAGGCCGCGCGCTGGTGCGCAATGCCTCGGGTATAGAGCTGATCTCCAATGTCTGCCGGCACCGGCAGTCGACCATGCTGCAGGGCCGCGGCAACACCGGCAGCAATATCGTCTGCCCGCTGCACCGCTGGACCTACAACACCTCGGGCGAACTCATAGGCGCGCCGCACTTCGAGATCGACCCCTGCCTGAACCTGAACCGCTATAAAACGACCACCTGGAACGGCCTGGTTTTCGAGGACAACGGCCGCGACGTCGCGGCCGAGATGTCGCGGCTGGCCACCCACACCGACCTGGATTTTTCGGGCTACCAGCTCGACAAGGTGCACCTGCACGAGTGCAACTACAACTGGAAGACCTTCATCGAGGTCTACCTCGAGGACTACCACGTCGGCCCCTTCCACCCCGGGCTGGGCGGCTTCGTCACCACTGACGACCTGCGCTGGCAGCTTGAGGCCGACTATTCGGTGCAGACGGTCGGCGTGTCCGACAAACTGGGCAAGCCGGGCACCGACACCTACAAAAAATGGCACGACGTGGTGCTGCAATACCGCCAGGGCGTGCCCCCCAAATACGGCGCGATCTGGCTCACCTATTACCCGCACGTGATGGTCGAGTGGTACCCGCATGTGCTGGTGGTCAGCACGCTGCATCCGCAGGGACCGGACAAGACGCTCAACGTGGTGGAGTTCTTCTACCCTGAAGAAATCTGCGCCTTCGAGCGCGAGTTCATCGAGGCGCAGCAGGCCGCCTACATGGAAACCTGTGTGGAAGACGACGAAATCGCCCTGCGCATGGACGCCGGCCGCAAGGCCTTGCTGCAGCGCGGCGACAACGAGTTCGGTCCCTACCAGAGCCCCATGGAAGACGGCATGCAGCACTTTCACGAGTGGTACCGCCGCGAAATGGGCGCCAGCAAAACCACACAGATGATTTGACACTGTGCTTGTGCATATGATGGCTGCAGTCCCGCGTTCCCGTGGGGCCGCAGCCATTTTTCATTCCACACTCCCCTCTCATTAAGCCCGCCGCACCATGCAAGCCGTCTGGATGATTTTTTCTTCGTTCATGTTCGCGACCATGGGGGTTTGCGTCAAATACGCATCCGAACACTTCAACAGCGCCGAGCTGGTGTTCTACCGCGGCGTGCTCGGCGTGCTTTTCATGGCGGCCTATGCGCGCGCCCAGGGCATCACGCTGCGCACGCGCTACCCGGCGATGCACGCCTGGCGCAGCGTGATCGGCGTGATGTCGCTGTCGGCCTGGTTTTATGCCATCGCCCATTTGCCGCTGGCCACCGCCATGACACTCAACTACATGAGCAGCGTCTGGATCGCGGCTTTCCTGGTCGGCGGCGCGCTGATGGCGTGGACGCCACCCAAAGCCAATGCCGCACAGGGCGGCGCACCGGAGAGCGGCACCGTCAGCCTGGGGACCCTGTTCTCGAGCCAGGGCCCCTTGGTGATGGCCATCCTCGCCAGTTTTGCCGGCGTGGTCATGCTGCTGCGCCCGGCCATAGACCAGAACCAGGCCTTTGCCGGGCTGGTGGGACTGATGTCGGGCCTGGGCGCCGCCTTCGCCTACATGCAGGTCATGGCGATTGCGCGCATGGGCGAGCCCGAAACGCGCACCGTGTTTTACTTCGCCGTCGGCACCGTCATTGCCGGGGCGCTGGGCATGCTCTTCATGGGCTTTTCTCCGTGGAACTGGCGGCACGCGATATGGCTTCTTCCGATAGGCCTGCTGGCGTCGCTGGGACAGTTGAGCATGACCAAGGCCTACTCCATGTCGGAAAACCATGGCGGCACGCTGATGGTGGCCAACCTGCAGTATTCAGGCATTGTGTTCGCGGCCCTCTACAGCCTGATCCTGTTTGGCGACAATATTCCCCTGATGGGCTGGGCGGGCATGGCGCTCATCATCGTGAGCGCGATCGCCGCCACGGTGCTGCGGGCCCGCGCCGCGCCCAACGCCCCCGCTGAAGAGCACTGAGGTTCTCCCCAAAATGACCCCCTGAAGGAGCCAAGCATGAGCTACACCACACTGATTTCCGCCGAACAGCTGCAGGCCCTGGTGGCATCGGCCAAACCGCTGCGCATTTTCGATTGCACCTTCGACCTCATGAAGCCGGGCCTGGGGCAGGAACAGTACCTGGCCTCGCACATTCCCGGCGCCGTGTACGCCAACCTGGACACCGCGCTGAGCGCCAAACACGGCGTGCCGGGTGCCCACGGGATCATCACCGCCAGCGGCGCCGACGCGCCCGCGTCCGGCGGGCGCCACCCGCTGCCCAACCGCGAGAAGTTCGCCACTTGGCTGTCCAGTGTCGGTTTCGGCAACGACATGCAAGCCGTCGTTTACGACCGCAACGGCGCCAACTACTGCGGGCGCCTGTGGTGGATGCTCAAATGGGCCGGCCATGAAAACGTCGCCATGCTCGACGGCGGCCTGCAAGCCTGGCAGGCGGCGGGCGGCGCGGTCAACAGCGGCGAAGAGCCCGCGCACTTCCAGGCCAGCTTCCAGCTCGCGCCTGCCGGGGCCACGCTGGTATCGGCGGACACCGTGCTCAGCCAGCTGGGGCGGCCCGCGCAAACGGTCATCGATGCGCGCGCCACACCCCGCTTCAAGGGCGAGGTCGAGCCGCTGGATCCGGTCGCAGGCCACATCCCCGGCGCGCTCAACCGGCCCTTCACCCAGAACATCGCGCCTGACGGCAAATTCAAGCCGGCCGCCCAGCTCAAGGCCGAGTTTGAAGCGCTGCTGGCCGGGCGCGACCCGGCCACAGTGGTGCATCACTGCGGCAGCGGCGTCAGCGCCGTGCCCAACCTGGTCGCGATGGAAATCGCCGGCCTGGGCAGGACCGGCCTTTATGCCGGAAGCTGGAGCGACTGGTGCAGCGACCCGCAGCGCCCGGTTGCCCAGGGTTAAGCGCTCATACCGCCCTCACCGCTTTCAGTTTCCCCAAAGAAAAACGCCACCGGCACACTGCCGAGTGGCGTTTTTTCGCTCACAAGGAGCGATGCAATACTTACTTGGTGCCGCCGCTGGCAGGCGTGCCCGGCGCTGTTGAACCCGAGTTCGACACGGTCGCGCTGGCCTCCGGAGTTGGCGTGGGGCTGGTACCGCTGGCACCGCTTGCACCACTGGTCGAGCTGGACGAACCGGCGGAACTGCTGGTGGAAGGGCTGGACGGCGTGGACGAACTTGAAGAGCTGGAGCTCGACGGTGTCGAATTCGTAGCGCCGGTGTCGTCCACTTTTTTCCCGCAGGCGCCCAGTGCCAGCAGCGCGGCCAGGGCGACAGCCGTTGCGGCAGCGGGTTTGAATTTGGATGCTTGCATGTGTGTTCCTTGTTGAAGATTGTTGAAGATGTGAAAGTCAATCTGTCGATCGGCGAAGTTGGCTGAACGGCAGCCAGACATCAATTTAGCCGTGCCCTGCGGGTATGCCCCATGAGACAGCGACCCAGGGAGCTGTAAGAATTCTTCGATGGGTGCTGGCCGCTTGTGCACGCATCAGTCGGCGCGCGCGTGCCCCGTCAGCCGCAAACGCTTGTGCGGGTTGTCGCGCCGCGCCCCCGAACTCGGGCCGGCGCCGCGGCTGCTTCGGGAGCCGTTGTCGGGCCTGTCGCCCACTTGGCCCTTGGAGGGACTGGGTTCAGGCTTGTGTGCGTGAAGAGTGTCGCTGGTTTTCATGAAAGGTCTCCTCGGCCTGCGGGCCGCCGCGTTGCGCAATCAGTCAGGGGCTCAGGCGCGTGCCCGGCTTGAGCAATGCCTGTTGGCTTCACTCTAAAAGCCCTGCGGCGCGGCAGTTGTAGGCAATGCCTGCCCACGACGTAGGAGTAAGCCTACAAAACCGAGGCGGAAGCCGCGGGCGGCCGCGCCGGCGAGCGAACATGCTCGGGCCGCACACCCACGCCCACCGCATAAGCGGGCAAGGCCTGCAGCAGCGGCCAGCGCTGCATCAGCCGCAACGGCCAGGGCGGCGCCATGGGCGGCGCTTGCGTGCCGCGGCCCGCCAACACCGGGCTGAGCACACGGTTCTGGACGGCCACCTGCGCCGCCTGTGTGAGCCGGGTCGGCAAGAGGCGCCGCTTTTCGACCCGCGCCAAAAATGGCGTCAAGGCCGCCGTGTCCACCCGTGTATCGGCCAGCGGCGCCGCCAGCGTGTTGGCAGCCGCCACCGCATCCTGCACCGCGAGGTTGATACCCACACCGCCGACCGGCGACATGGCATGCGCCGCATCACCTATGCACAGCAGGCCGGGCTTGTACCAGCGTTCCAGCCGGTCCACTGTCACGCTCAACAGCTTGATGTCGTCCCAGCTTGCCAGCGCGTCCATGCGCCCGGCCAGCAGCGGTGCGACCTTCACCATGTCGGCCTTGAAGGCCTCCAGCCCCCGCGCGCGAACGGCCTCAATGCCGCCCTTGGGAATCACATAAGCGCACTGCCAGTAGCTGCCGCGGTCAATCATGGCCAGGAAGATGCCGGTGGTGATGCGCCCGCCCGAGGTGGAAGGATCGCCCGGCAGCTTGGGTAGCCGCATCCACAGCACGTCGATGGGCGCGCCCAGGTCGCGCACCACCAGCCCGGCTGCGGCGCGCACTGTGGAGCGGCGGCCGTCGGCGCCTACGACCAGGTCCGCCTTGACCTGCAGCGGGCCGTCCGGCGTCGTGACGTGCACGCCGGTCACCGTGCCGCCCTCTTCGCTCACGCCCGTGACTTCGGCGTTCTGCAGCAAACGAAAACCCGGGTACAGCTCAGCTTCATCGCGCACGAAATCCAGGAATTCCCACTGCGGCATCATCGCGATGAACTGGCAGCGCAGGCGCAGGCGCTTGAAGCTGGCAAGCACCAGCTCCGTGTCGCCGACCACCGCGCGCATCTCGCTCACCTCGTCATGCGGCCGTGCCAGGAATTTTTCCAGCAGGCCCAGCTCATCCATTACCTGCAGCGTCGACGGATGCACCGTATCGCCGCGAAAGTCGCGCAGGAAGTCGGCATGCTTTTCAAGCACCAGTACGTCTACGCCGGCGCGTGCCAGCAGCAGGCCCAGCATCATGCCGGCCGGGCCGCCGCCGGCAATGCAGCAGCGGACCTTGAGAACTTCGGCCATGGTGTCTCCCTCGAGGAAAAGTCCCCCGACCTTATCGAAGCTTGCCGCGCAGTGCAAGCGCGGAGCAGGCGCTCAAGCCGGCGGCGCGGGGGCAGGACCCGGTTTCAGGCTTGCACCCGGGGAAGCGCCGGATGCGGCACCGACATCGACCTCATCGTGGTTGTGGCCGTCATCATCGACGGCCTGATGGCCATGGTGGGCGTGGTGGGGCTCTTTGGGGCTGAACTCGGGAAATGGTTTGACGACCGGCTGGTGCAGCAGCTCGGCGCCCTCGGGGCTGGTGTCTATCGGCATGTCGGTTCTCCTTGTAGCAGTCAAACCCTGCAGGAAATCCGAAAACGGTTTCCCGCCTGCGTTGCGCATTTCCTCTGCGCCTTGTGACACTACACCGGTTTCGATTTCATTGCCGACAGCGCTTCTTTCGCCTATATCACCGTCATTGGCATGGGCGTGGTCTGCACCTCGCCCGGGTCCGGCGGCGTGTCCAGAGGCGGCAGCGGCTCGGGCGGCGGGACGTTGGGGCTGGTGGCCATGGCTATTTTTCCGTCTTTCCCGCCTTGCGCGGCAGCTCGCGAATCATGGCCTCTCCTTTTTTGTCGCGCCCGTCGGAGGGAAGGTCGTCCTCCAGCGTGGGCTCAGGCTCCTCATTGCCGGGGCGTTTTTTGGCAGCGGCACGCGGCTGCGCCGCTTCGGGCTTTGCGGACTGGGCTTTGGTGATCTGGGTGGGCTCGGCCGGCAGTGTGTGCGCCGGCTCATCGGGCGAGCCCGCGCCCAGCGGTACGCCGCCGTCAGGCGAATGGCCGGGTTTGGTGCCCATCACAATCCCACCACCATGAGAGGCAGGTCGTGCGTCGCCAGCGCCGCCGCGGCCGCCATGCTGGCAAAGACGGTGATGAAAAATGCGATATAGGCCGCTGCACGCGGGCGGCGAACAATACGCGGCTTGTGCTGCGATGCCTGGCGAAACGGCGCGCCGAAAGCAGTCGACGGGCGGAAGGCGCTGGAAACCGAGGTGGGCTCTGAATGGAAGTTCATGGCGGGCCTGCCTTTGCACAAGGGAATAAAGGGCTGGAGGAGGAGGACGTATCGCTATCTTCCTGCTCCGCCCCATCCCGGCCTATAGGTCGCCAAGCCCTGACCTTGTCAGGCGCCGTCTGACAGTGCTGGCGGCCTGGCCGGACCCTCGCCCGCCGCGCGTCAGACAGCGGCGATCCGCTCTGCCTGCATTTGCAGAAATGCGCTTACCCGCCGCATCAGTTCCGCGTCGGCGCCGTATTCCCTCAGCAAAGTCTCGCTGCAACGCCGCACCGTCTCGCGAACATGCGTGACGATGGCCTCCGCCTGGCTTTCGGACAGGCCAAACTGCGCCGCCGCCTGCCGCGCCAAACCCAGGCTTGACTCTGACTTGCCGGGCAAGATGGCCAGCAGCTGATAGCCCGTGTTGCCATTCAGCTGCATCACCAGGTCAAAGGCTGGAGCCAGGCGGTAGCGCCCTTTGCCCACCAAAAGAACGCCGTGGTTCTTCACATGGTCGTCACTGTTGCCCGTCACAAGGTTGAACACCATGCGGCGGTACAGCTCATGCAGGTCCGCCTCGGGTTGACCCGAGATGCGCCGCAGCACTTGGGCCAGTTCCACATAGCTGCCGCCGGCGTTGTCTTCGTAAGCAACGTCCAGCAGGGCCGAAGCCGAAAGGTAATGAAGCCGCCGCTCCTCGTCGATGCGTCCTTCCCTGTCGAATCGCCGCAGCACAAGCGCACGGCCCGTGCGCACGGGAAGCAGAAAAAACTCAGGTACGCTGATGCCGCAGGTTCTGGCTAACGCGAGTGTGGCGGCCTCCAGTACGGCGACATCATGGTCGTCCGCCCGCGCGGGGAATTTGGCGATGCAGCGCTTGCCCTCATGGATAAAAGTGGCCTTGGGACGCGCGCCGCCGAGGGTGCCGCCTTGTAGCAAGGGCTTGAGGCCGGCGGCAGGCTCCTGGCCCATCTCAAGCTGGCGGGCTGCGTTCGCCAGTTCGTCAAGCTGGAATACCGTGGTATCGGGCTGGGTGGCCTCTATGGGCAATGACGCACTGAACACCATGGCACCTACCCGGTCGGCATTGGTCAACAGCAACGCCTCCACATCCGACAGGCCGTGGCCGTATCTGGCCTCGAGCACCTTGCGGCCCCAGCTGCCGGGCAAGGCATCACGAAATGTCAACGGCATGGCGCCGCCGTCACGCAGCCTTCGCTCAGGCAGCTTGAAGACCGCGTCCTGCAGCGGCAGATGGTTCGGGTTGAACGGTTCGGCGTCCCCGCGGCGCAAATACTGGCGGCCATAGGCAAACTCGCCCGACATTACGGCACCACGCTGGGCGAGTTTGAGCACACCCGCCGGCGTGACGTCCGCCGCCGGCTCAAAAGCCAGGCCTACATAGAGGCTGTGCTCAGAAGTCACGGTCGCTTTCGCTGATGGCGCCCGGCCGGCTTGCCGCTGCGCGCTTGCGAACTTTGCGGCCCGCCGTGATGGACGCGGCAAAGTCCGCCGACAGGACGGCCACGCTACTCAGGGAATCCAGCTGGCCCAGCAGCCACAACGCATGCGCCATGACACCGAGGCTGGTACCGGGTTTTCCGGACTCAAGCGCCCGGCAGGTCGTTGGCGAGCAAAACAGGCGCTCGGACATCTCCTCAATCGTCCATTGCTGTTGCTGCCGGTATGCCCGCAACCTTTGCCCGAGTTGGACCAGTGCCTCCCCCGCTTCAGGAGGCAAGCCTCGCAAGGAATTTGACTTCTTAGACATCAATATAACAACTTTTAAGGCACATAAAAGTCATTATATTGTTTAATATCAAGCCGGTCTAGCGCACTAGCGGGTCCAGACGCAGATGCCTCAATGGTGGTGCGCCATCCCGCTGATCAGCGTGACCAGGCCTATGCCTATGGCCAGCCAGGCGATCTGCGCCACGGTTTCGCGCGCGGTCACGCGTTTTTGCAGTTGGGGGATCAAGTCGGCCAGCGCGACGTAGATAAAGCTGCTCGACGCCATGATCAGGAAAAACGGCAAGTAGTCATAAAGCTGGTCGACCAGCGCATAACCGACCACGCCGCCCAGCGCCGTCACCGCGCCGGCCAGCGACACCTTGATGAGGGCGGCGCGCCGGTTGTTGGAGGTCTGGCGCAGCACCACCAGGTCACCCATGTGGTGGGGCACCTCGTGCACCAGCACCGCCAGCGCTGCGACCACGCCCAGCCGCAGGTCCGCCATAAAGGCCGAGGCAATGAGGATGCCGTCGCCGAAAGCGTGGACGCTGTCGCCGGCCAGCACGGCCCAGCCGCCGGTCCTGGCCTCGCCATGACCGTGTCCGTGCTCATGTCCATGGTGGCTGTGCGCGGCATGCACGTGCCCGGTGTGGTCGTGCTGCGCATGTGCCGCCGCCTCGGGGCCGTGATGCCCGCCGCCATGGTGTTCATGGCCGTGATGCCAGAGCTCGGCTTTGTCGAGCAGGAAAAAGAAGACCAGCCCCACCAGCAAAGTGGCGAACAACTCCTTGGCGCCGGCCTGGCTTTCAAAGGCCTCGGGCAGCAGATGCATGAAAGCTGTGGCCAGCAGCGCGCCGGCGGCCAGGCTCAGCATGTGCTGGGTGTAGCGGGTCAGCACGCCGAAGCTCAGCAAGGCCGCCAGCCACACACTGCCTATGCCGGCGGCCAGGGTTCCCATCAAGATTGCTAGCAAAGTCATAGCTACATATGCCCGTATTGACTGGGCCTAAGCCCAAATTGATCAGCCCATGCCTGCAGGGGCAACCCGGAGGTTACACCACAGACGACAAAACCCCGGCCGCAGACATTGAATGCCGCGCCGGGGTTCTTTTAATCTTATCAAGCTTGTCAAGAGGGGCCGGCGAAAAAAGCCGCCAGCCCTCTCAGGCTTGGCGGCTTGCAGCCTGCCAGCAGGGAATCAGGCTACACCGTGGCTCTTGAACCATTCGAGGGCGCGCTTGAAGCCGTCGTCTGCCGCATCCTTGCGGTAGCTCGGGCGGTAGTCGGCATGGAAGGCATGAGGAGCCTGCGGGTAGACCACAAACTCGGAGGCGGCTGCCGCCTTGTTGCCCTTGGCGCCGGCTTCGGCCAGTGCGTCCTTCATCTGGTTGACGGTGGTCAGCGGGATGCCGCCGTCCTGGCCGCCGTACAACCCGAGCACCGGCGCCTTCAGGCCGGCAGCCAGGTCCAGCGGATGCTTGGGCGTGAGGGCCGAGGGCTGGCCGACCAGGCGGCCGTACCAGGCCACGCCGGCCTTGACGTTTTTGCTCTGCTCGGCATACAGCCAGGTGATGCGGCCGCCCCAGCAAAAGCCGGTGATGCCGACCTTTTTGGTGTTGCCGCCGTTGGCGCCTGCCCACTTCACCGCGCCGTCCAGGTCGGCCATGACCTGCTCGTCGGGCACCTTGGAAACGACCTCGGCCATCAGCTTGGCCATTTCGTTGTACTTGCTGGGGTCGCCCTGGCGCGCATAGAGCTCGGGGGCGATGGCCAGGTAGCCGGCCTTGGCGAAGCGCCGCGCAGTGTCGGCGATGTATTCGTGCACGCCGAAAATCTCCTGGATCACCAGCACCACAGGCAAGTTGGTCTTGCCGGCAGGCGCCGCGAAAAACGCGGGCACCTTGAAGCCGTTGACCTCGTAGGTGGTTTCGCCGGTCTTCAGGCCTTCCGAGGAGGTCTTGATCGCGGTCTGCGCCATGATGGGCATGGCGGTGGCGGCATAACCGACGCCCAGGGCCGTTTTGAGCGCGGTGCGGCGGCTGGCGCCGGCTTCGGTGGAGCGCCCGGGCAGCAGCGCGTCGAAGTCTTTTTTCTGGTCGTGTTCAAGCATGGCGGTTTCCTCAAAAATAATTGTTGGGGACAAAGGCAAGCTGTCGGAGTCTATGCGGCCCCGGAAGTTCTTGCCACCGCGGGGCGATGACACGGTGTTTTCCCTTGCCCCGCCCCTCCCCGCAGGCGTGGGCCTCAGACGATCTTGACGCTGAGCTCAGGCAGGCCGTCGATATGGCATTCGATGACGTCGCCCTTGACCACCGGGCCGACGTTTTCGGGCGTGCCCGAATAAATGATGTCGCCGGGGAAGAGCTCAAAAGCCTCCGACAGCTTGGAGATCTGCTCGGCCACCGACCAGATCATGTGGTTGAGCGTGGCCTGCTGCTTGACCTGTCCGTTGACCTTGAGCCAGATCGCGCCCTTGGTGTAGTGGCCGGTCTGCGCCACGGTGTGGATGGGACCTATGGGCGCCGAGCGGTCAAAGCTCTTGCCGATCTCCCAGGGTTTTTTCTGGTCGCCCATGCCGCGCTGCAAATCGCGCCGCGTCATGTCCAGGCCCAGCGCGTAGCCGTAAACCAGGTCCAGCGCCTTGTCCATGGGGATGTTGCGCCCGCCCTTGGCCAGCGCCGCCACCAGCTCGACCTCGTAGTGGTAGTTCTTGGTCAGCGTGGGATAGGGGTGGTCGGCGACCTTGCCGGGCGGCACCACCTGGATGGCGTCGGTCGGCTTCTGGAAAAAGAAGGGCGGCTCGCGACTCGGGTCCGAACCCATCTCGATCGCATGGGCCGCGTAGTTGCGGCCTATGCAGTAGATGCGGCGCACCGGGAACATCTCGGCGCTGCCCGCGATGGGGATATAGGTTCCGGCCACCGCGAAAGGCGTGGCCGGCGCATTGGCCGCCGTGCCGGGCGTGGCGCAGCCGACGACCGCGCCTGTCGCCATCAGGGCGCCTGTTTGCAGAATTCCGCGTTTGCTCATGTCTGGTTGTGTCATAGGTGTCTCCTGGATTAATAAAAGCTGGAGCTTGTTGTCGGCGTTTTTCTCCAACCGTAAAGCTTAGGGCGGACACGGCTTTCCCAGGGGGACGCAATTACGCATTTACCGGACGATTCAATGCAGTGCTGCTGCAGCGCAGCAGATGAATAGATTTACCTAGAGCCGCTCAAAAACCCAGCGAAGCGGTCCTGGCTAGGCGCGTCGCCGCAGACAGTGCTGAAGGCACGGCAAGGCGGCGCAACAACGCCAGGAGGGTTTTTGAGCGGCTCAGGCGCCGGAGATCTTGGCGCGTACGCTGTCGCGATAAGCCTTGGGCGTCTGGCCGAAGCGCTGGCGAAAGCGCCGCGCGAAATAAGCCTCGTCGGCAAAACCCGAGGCATGGGCGATGCTCGCGATGCGCTGGCCGCTGTGCGCGAGTTGCTCCTGGGCAAATTCCAGCCGCCGCTCGGTCACCAGGTCGGTGAAGGTCTTACCGGTTTCCTTTTTCAAAAGGTGGGCGAGGTAGTTGGGCGAGAGAAAAGCGGCCGCTGCCGCGTCGGCCAGCGTGACTTCGCCGGCCAGGTGCTCGCGGATGTAGCGCACCGCGCGCTGCAGGCTGGCGCGCCGGCTGCCCTGCTGCGCCTGGCTGGCCGAAAAGCGCAGCAGGTCGGCTTCGTACTTGCGGCAGACCAGGCCTATCAACTGCAGCATCAGGCCGCGGATCATCTCGATGGAGCCGAAGCGCCGGTGCGCGTTCTCAACCGCGAGCTTGTCAAGCAAGGCCTCTATCTCGGGAAACTCGTCCTCGGAAAAATAAAAATCGGCGTATTCCTGGAACAAAAAGGGCGCCAGCTCGGGCGCGCGCGTCAAGGGCACGTCCTCCAGGTCCAGCGGGTCCACGTCCAGCCCCGGGCGCAAAAACTGCTGCGACATATTGATGATGACGTAGCGCGAGCCCTCGGGGTGCGGGATCACATGCACGCGGTAGGGCAGGATAAAACTCAGGTAGCCGCGCCGGAAGGGCCGCACCGTGCCGGCCACGTTTTGCTCGGTGTCGCCCTGCAGGCTGATCTGGATCTGGAAATACTCATGGCGGTGCGGACGCACCAGCGGCGGCCGCACCAGCTGGGACCGGATGTCGAAATCCAGGTGGTCGGCCCGCTCGGACATGCCGTAGGTCTTGATGTCTGTCATGCGCCGTATTCTCGGACTTAGGCCCGCCTTGTTGTTTCTTTTCCGCATCTTTAATTTCTGTATTGACAGAAATTTCAGACATCGTATAGTCGGAGCCATGGAACTCAGCCCCGTCGCCCGCAAATTTGTCGTCCATTGGGGAGAAATGGGCACCGCCTGGGGCGTGAACCGCACCGTTTCGCAAATCCACGCCCTGCTCTTCTTCCACGGCCGCCCGCTCCATGCCGAGGACATCGCCGACACCCTGGCCGTGGCGCGTTCCAATGTCAGCACCAGCCTCAAGGAGCTGCTGAACTGGAACCTGATACGCGCCACCCACGTGCTGGGCGACAGGCGCGACTATTACGAAACCTCGCTGGACGTCTGGGAGCTGTTCCGCACCGTGGTGCGCGAACGCAAGGAACGCGAATACGACCCGACGGTGCGCATGTTGCGCGAACTCGTGAAAGACCAGGGCTTTGAGGCCGAGCCCGCCGACGCCCAGGACCGCGTGCGCGAAACCCTGAGGCTGATGGAATCGCTGGGCCTGTGGGCCGACGAGATGCTGCGCCTGTCGCCCAACACGCTCGAAAAAGTGCTGCGCATGGGTGCCAGCGTGCAGAAGTTCGTGCGCGGCGACAGCGACGCCAAGCCCATGGACCCTTCGGAGTTGCTGCCGCCTACCTTCTGAAAGGCCGGCTGGCTTTTTTTTGACCATGCATTTCTGTTTGTACTGAAATTTATAAAGGAGAGAAAAGTGACTGCCATCCACGACACCGCCCGCCTCGATCTGGGCAATACGGGCAATGTAGGCAACACCCGCTACGACAGCCTCAAAGCCGATATGGACCCGGCCATCTACCCGCTGACCCTGTATTACGAATCAGCCTGCCCGCTTTGCAATGCCGAAATGAGCAACCTGATGCTGCGCAACACCGAAGGCCATCTGCGCTTTGCCGACGTCTCGGCGCCGGATTTTGCTGACCTGCCTGCGGGCACGACGATGCCGGACTTGCTGGAACTGATCCACGCCCGCAGGGCCGACGGCCGCGTGATCAAGGGTGTGGAAGTTTTCCGGCTCGCTTACGAGGCCGTCGGCCTGGGCTGGGTCAGCACCGCGATGCGCTGGCCGCTGCTGCGCCCGCTGGCCGAACGGGCTTACCCGGTGCTGGCACGCAACCGCCACCGCATCCCGCGCGGCCTGGTGCGCCTGATCTTTGAAGGCGCCGTGCGGCGTGCGGCCCAACGCTCGGCCGCCGCCCGCTGCGACTCCGCCAGCTGCCCGCGTTAAACCAGGCTCGCCAAACAAAGACAAACCCAGAAAGGAAACACCCATCATGGAAGCGCATCTCGATGCCACCCTGTTTTTTGTCTCGCTGCTGGTCGCGGTGGTCGGTCCCATTGTGGCGATCAGCTACCTCAAGCCCATCCTCTACAAGGTGCTGCGCATGCTGTGCGACGCGGACGGCGGCGCGGAGTTCTGGATACGCTGCGCCTACCTGCTGGCCGTGTCGGGCACGCTGCTGCTGACGCTGAGCTTCGGCGAGTTCAGCGACCGCAGCAGCGCCATCGACGCGATGCGGCGCTCGCTGTGGCTGGTGATGGCAGGCGTGTTCGCCACCGTGGCCATCATCTCGCGCAATGTCTGGACGCAGGTGCGCCAATGGATGGCGACAAAGGAGCTGGCCGCCCATGTGCAGAGTGCTCAGCCAGCCGCGCCGTCCGCGCCTGCCATCGCCACTGCCGATGCGCACTGAGGGATGCTCAGCAACAACCAGAACCTGAAAGCACCGTGGACGGAGGAAAAAATGAGCACCACAACACCTGTTGCCTACCGCATCGGCACCTCAAACACCAAGGGCAAGGATGCAAGGCTGGCGGACATCAGGTCCTACTACAACGCCGTGGCCGATGACTACCGCGCCTGGAGCCCCGGCATGAACATGCACTTCGGCTATTGGTCCTGGAAGGTCAATCCCTTGGGCCGCGAGGCCATGCTGGAGCGCATGAATCTGGAAGTGCTGCATCGGCTGGCCCTGCCGCCCAGCGGCGCCGTCCGGCTTGCCGACCTGGGCTGCGGCGCCGGCGCCACGGCCAGGACCATCGTGAAAAACCGCAAGCACAGCACCGTGGACGCCGTCACGCTGGTGGCGCGGCAAATCGTTCAGGGCGTGCAGCTCAACCAGGCCGCGGGCTTGCCCAACCAGGTCCGCTTTCACCTGGCCGACTACGTGAACACCGGCCTGCGTGCGGGCGCATACGATGGGGTGTATGCCCTGGAAAGTGCCTGCCATGCCACCGGGGCCGGCAAGCGAGCTTTGGTGCGCGAGGCCGCACGCCTGCTGCGGCCCGGCGGCACACTGGTGATTGCCGATGCCTTGCGGCGCAACGACAAGCCCCTGCCCGGATTCATGGAGCGGATTTACAGGCTCTGGTGCCGCAACTGGGCGGTCAACGAACTGGCGGAGAAACAGGCATTGCATGCCGCCCTCGCCGGCCATGGATTTACCGATATCCGTTTTGAGGACATCAGCCTGCGCCTGGCGCCCAGCGCCCTGCAGATACCGCTGTTCGCCACGCGCTTTGCATGGCGCGAACTCTGGCGGGCCCGGTTCCGGTTGTCGCCGCTGCGGCGCGGCCACATCATGGCGTCCTATGCGGCCTTCCTGCTGGGCATGTGGCTGCCGGGCTTTGGCTACTACATGGTGACCGCCCGCAAGTCGGCGGATAAGCAAGCATCGCACTAAACCTGTCATACCCCCATGAGCGCAGAACAAGATAAACCCACAACCAATTCCGCCGCGCACGATGGCGCCCTGGCACCGAAAGAGGGACCCGAGTCCTCGGACGGCATGCCGTTTTCAGGCTGGACGCCTTTTCTTGCCGGAGCGCTCAGCGGGCTTCTTTTGCGCCTGACGTTTTCCGGCGCAGCGGGGAGCGCACTGTCGGCCATGGCGGCCGGCTTTGTCTGGTTCGCGCCATTCGCGGTGGGAGCCATCACGGTGTATATGGCCGAGCGGCAAAAGAGAAGAAGCTTTGCCTACTACCTCTTCGCACCAGCGCTGGCGACTTTCGTGTTTGTGCTCGGCAGCCTGGCCATCCTGATAGAGGGGCTGATCTGCGCCATCGTCATCCTGCCGATGTTCACCCTTCTCGGCATGTTCGGCGGCCTGGTCATGGGGCTTGTTTGCAGGCTGACCAACTGGCCCAAGCAAGCGGTCTACAGCATTGCAGCGCTGCCACTGCTGGTGGCGATGGCATTTCCTCAAAACCAGGTGCAGCGCATAGGCAGCGTTGAACGGAGTGTTCTGATACAGGCAACTTCTGCCGAGGTGTGGCAACAAATCAACAACGCACGCGATATCGCGCCCGCAGAGGTCCAGCATGCCTGGGCATACCGCATCGGCGTTCCGCTTCCGGTCAGCGGCATCACGACCGACACGGCTGAAGGCCCCATACGCAAGAGCACCTGGGGCAAAGGCGTTCATTTTGACGAGGTGATACGCCAGTGGGAACCGCAGCGGCATGTGCGCTGGACCTACCGCTTCGCGGAAGATTCATTTCCCGCAGGCGCGCTGGACGACCATGTGAAAGTGGGCGGCGCCTATTTCGACCTGCGCGACACGTCTTACACGCTGACGCCGGAAGAAGGCGGCACACGCCTGCACATCCGCGTGAGCTATCGCATCAGCACGGATTTCGATGCGTATGCGAACTGGGTGGCCCAGCGCCTGCTGGGCAATTTTTCAGAAGTGATCCTGGACATGTACAAGGCACGCAGTGAACATACCGGGAACGCGGCGCTGTCTTGACTGCCGCCGTGCCGGAATGGACAGTGGTGCGGGTGCTGGGGCCGGCGGCAACTAGCGCGACGGCACGGCGGGCCCAGCGTGCTGCATGACCACCGCACGCACGCCTTCAACGACTTTTGCCATGCGCCCGTAATCCAGCCTGTCCGCGGTGTCCTGCGGCGTGTGATAGGCCTTGTTCCTGTAAAAGGCCGTGTCGGTGACCATCATTCCCACATAACCTTCATTCCAGTAATTGAGATGGTCGGAAAAATCGACGCCCACCACAAAACTCGGCGCATTGATGGAATACACCGGCAGGTCCGAGGCCGACTTCATGGCGGCCTTCACCTGGCGCGAGACATCGCCGTCCTCATAAAAGCCCACTAAAGAAATGAAATTCCCCGTAGTCGGGTAAATGGCATTCAGGAGCCGCACGGGATGGTCCTGGCTCCCTGGTTCGTCGCTGAAGTAGCCTATGCACTCCAGCGACAGCATGAGCGAAGCGCGCTTGCCGGACTCGGCGAGTGACCGGGCGTGAACGGCGCTACCCATGTAGGGCGTGCGGAAGAAGGGAGGCTCTTCGTTCGTGTAGACAACCAGTTCCACCCGCTGGCGAAACGACTGGCCCTTGAGCAGCCGTGCCAGCTCAAGCAGCCCCGCTACGCCGCTGGCGTTATCGTCCGCGCCGGGCTGCTCGCCGGCCACGTCGTAATGAGCGCCTACCACCATCACTTCAGGTGTATCAGGGCCCAGCTTCACGACCAGGTTGCGGTAGGGCCGGCCCTCGGCGGTAAAACGCTGACTTTCCACCTTGAGGCCCAACCCGGCAAGCTGCGACTCCAGGTAGGCGGCGGCGCCTTCCAGGCGGGCACCGTTGTCAAAAGCGCGATCCGCAAAATCGGTGGAAAGCTTGCGGACCAGTTGCTCCAGCCTGGCAGCGGACGCGGTTTGCCCAGCCGGCGCCGCCGTTTCACTGGCAGTCACAAAAGGCTGGGTCAATCTGTACCAGGCGTACCCCGCCGTGGTACCCGCCGCCAGCACTGCCAGAGTGGTAAAGACGACAAAAATTTTCCGGGTTCTTCTCATAGGTGGGCCCACGGCAAAGGGACTGGGGACACATTCATGTGCCTTGTCCCAGTTCGGCCCAACGCCGATTTCAGGGAACAGCGACACATCAGATGGTGCAAGGCGTTGTTCAACGCGTCTTCCGCAACGGTGCAACGCGGCGTGACCAGTGCGCCGCTGCGAATGCCAATCCAAGGCCCACGGCAAACAGCACAAAGCCCCAGAGCAGGTACCTGCCTGGCTCCTCGGCGACCTGCCGCCGCACCCAGACCTCGTAATAGTCGCCCTGCTTGCCCGCGCTGAGGGGCAACAGAAGGTAGTAGGCTTTGCCATCCTGCAGGTCGTAGAGGCCCTGCTGCACATAGTGGCTGCCCAGATTCAGGCTTGGGTCGACCGGCCCGCCTTTTTTGCTGCGCCGCAAGCGTTCGCGCTTCCCCATGGCATAAGTCAGGCGCTCGGGGGTGAGCTCCATCAGACCCGGCCCGAAACGCGTGTCGAACTGCCAGGACCAGTCCCGGGTCACGACGGCAATCGGCCCGTCGCGGGGCTGGATGTCCAGCGGCAGAACCAGGGGAACCTCGCCCGTCTTGCTCTTCTGGTGATGCGCGAATTGCTCGCCGCCGGGCAGGCTTGTCACCGGTACGGCGCGCGAATCCCTGGGGCCCGAATGTGCTACGAGATCACCGCCCCACAGAGGTAAATACACCAGGTCAAAGAGCACCAGCGCCAGGCCCAGCAGGGCCACCACCACGCCGGCCTGGGCGCAACGCCTGGCCGCAGGAAAGGACAACATCGTCAGTGCGCCTTGTCCCAGTTAGGCCCAATACCAATTTCAGCCAGCAGCGGCACTTTCAAATCCGCCACACCGGCCATCAGGCGCGGTATCTCGGTGCGCACCCATTCGACTTCGGCCTCGGGCACCTCGAACACCAGTTCGTCATGCACCTGCATGATCATTTTGGTGGCGCGTTTCTCTTCGTCGAGCACTTGCTGCACCTTGTTCATGCTGAGCTTGATCAGGTCGGCCGCCGTGCCCTGCATGGGCGCGTTGATGGCCTGGCGTTCGGCGGCCTTTTTGCGCGGGCCGTTGCCGCCGGTGATTTCAGCCAGATACAGCTGCCGACCGAATACGGTTTCGACATAGTGGTGTTTCTGGGCAAACGCCACCGTCTCGTCCATGTAGTTCTTGACGCCGGGGTAGCGCTGGAAATATTTGTCGATATAGGCCGCCGCCGCCTTGGTTTCTATGCCCAGGTTGYGCGCCAGGCCGAAGCTGCTCATGCCGTAGATCAGCCCGAAGTTGATGACTTTGGCATAGCGGCGCTGTTCGCTGCTGACCTGCTCCAGCGCCACGCCGAAGACTTCGGCGGCCGTGGCACGGTGCACGTCCAGGCCGTTGGTGAAGGCACTGAGCAGCGCTTCGTCGCCGCTGATGTGGGCCATGATGCGCAGCTCGATCTGCGAGTAGTCGGCGCTGGCGATCACGCTGCCGGGGGGCGCGATGAAGGCCTCGCGCACGCGCCGGCCTTCCACGGTGCGGATAGGGATGTTCTGCAGGTTGGGGTCGTTGCTCGACAGCCGCCCCGTGACCGCCACAGCCTGCGCATAGTGCGTGTGCACGCGGCCGGTGCGGGGCAGCGCCAGCTGCGCGAGCTTGTCGGTATAGGTGCCTTTGAGCTTGCTGAGCGAACGGTGCTCCAGCAGCTTGGCGGGCAGCGGATAGTCTTCCGCCAGTTTTTCCAGCACCTCTTCATCGGTGCTGCGCGCGCCACTGGGGGTTTTTTTGATGACCGGCATGCCGAGCTTGTCGAAGAAGATCTCGCCGAGCTGCTTGGGGCTGCCCAGGTTGAAAGGCTGGCCGGCGATCTCATAGGCTTCGGCTTCCAGCTGGATGATGCGCTGGCCCAGCTCATGGCTTTGCGCGGCCAGCGTGGGCGCATCAATCATCACGCCGTTGCGTTCGATGCGGTACAGCGTTTCGCTGCTCTGCATTTCCAGTTCGTAGATGAAGCGCAGCTTCTCATTGGCCTGGATCCGCGGCCAGAGCACGCGGTGCACGTCCAGCGTCTGGTCGGAGTCTTCGCAGGAATATTCGGCGGCCTTGGCGATGTCGACCTGGTTGAACTTGATCTGGTGCGCGCCCTTGCCACACAGGTCTTCGTAGTTGATGCCGCTGCGGCCCACGTGGCGTTCGGCCAGGCTGGCCAGGCCGTGCGGCTTGGTCACTTCCAGCACATAGCTTTGCAGCATGGTGTCGTGCGCATAGCCCTGCACTTCAATGCCGTGGTTGGCGAACACATGGCGGTCGTATTTGACGTGCTGGCCCAGCTTGGGTTTGGCCGGGTTTTCCAGCCAGGATTTGAGGCGGGCCAGCACCTCGTCGCGCGGCAACTGCGCGGGCGCATCGGGGTAGTCGTGCGTGAGAGGGATGTAGGCCGCCTCGCCGGGCTTGACGCTGAAGCTCAGGCCGACGATTTCCGCCAGCATTTCGTCCAGCGAGGTGGTTTCGGTGTCCAGCGCGACGAGTTCGGCCGCTTCGATCTTGGCCAGCCAGCGATCGAAGTCCTCCCAGGTCAGCACCGTGTCGTAATTGAGGTTGCTGGCGCGCTGGGCCGGCGCCGCCTCGGTCGCGGCGGCCGGCTCGTCAAACAGGCCCGGCGAACCATCGGACGAGGCCCCGGCCTTGGCCGCCTTGGGGTGCCGTCCTTCGGGCCCGGCAGGTAACTCGGCAGGCATGCTTTCGGTGTCGATCTGCTTGACCAGGCCCTTGAAGCCGTACTTTTCATAAAAAGCCTTCAGCGCTTCGGTCTGCTGCCCGCCCATGGCAATCGCATCCAGGGCCGGCAAGCCGGCAATGTATTCGTCAAGCTCGCAGTCTTTCTTGATGGTCAGCAGTGCCCGGCCCTTGGGCAGCCAGTCCAGCGACTGGCGCAGGTTCTCGCCGACCACGCCCTTGATCTCGCCGGCGCGCGCCACCAGCGCATCGAGCGAGCCGTATTCGAGYAGCCACTTCACAGCAGTCTTGGGGCCGACCTTGGGCACGCCGGGCACATTGTCGACCGCGTCGCCGACCAGGGCCTGGTAATCGATCATCAGCCGCGGCGGCACGCCGAATTCGGCCTCGACCCCGGCCACGTCCCGGCGCCGGTCGTTCATGGTGTCGATGACGGTGATGTTTTCGTCGACCAGCTGGCTCAAGTCCTTATCGCCGCTGGAAATAATCACCTCAATGCCCTGGCTGGATGCCAGGCAGGCCAGTGTGCCGATCACGTCGTCGGCCTCCACGCCAGGAACGTCCAGCACCTTCCAGCCCAGGAGGCGCACCACCTCATGGATGGGCTCGACCTGGCTGCGCAGGTCGTCGGGCATGGGCGAGCGCTGGGCTTTGTAGTCGGGGTAGAGCGCGTCGCGGAAGGTCGGCCCCTTGGCATCGAACACGCAGGCGGCGAAGTCGGCGCGCACATCCTTGCGCAGCTTCTGCATCATGTTGACCATGCCGCGTATGGCGCCTGTGGCCGGGCTGGCCGGGTCGCCCGGGTTGGCGCGCAGGTCGGGCATGGCGTGGAAGGCGCGATACAGGTAGCTGGAGCCGTCCACCAGCAGCAACGTTTTTTTGTCGGTACTCATGGGGCCTGATTGTCGGGGAAATCGGCCCGGCCCCGCCGGAGGCGGCACAAGCGCCCCGCTCGGGCGCCAGCATGCGGTTTTCGCCTACAGGGGCAGCCTCTTAATTACGACAGGGCGAGGCTTTGTCGCCCGCCGTTCGCAGGCCTACAATGCAGGCATGAACCACGCTCTTCGCCTCCTTATCGCTGCAGCCGCAGCGCTGCCGCTGGCCGCGGCCATGGCACAGGCACCCGCGCAAGACGCGGCTGCGCCCGCCAAGGCAGAGGCGCCGCCGGCCCCCTCGGGTCGGCCCGACCAGACCATCAAGCGCATACGCACGGAAGATGCCGGCACCCGCATCGACGAACTGCGCGTAGGCGGCGAAACCCAGCAGATCACGGTGCAACCCAAGACCGGCGGCGCGGCTTACGAAGTCAAACCGGCCGAAGGCGCCAGGGGCTCCGCACCCGGCTCCACCAGCAACGACACCAACGGTTCGCGCGTCTGGAATGTGCTGAAGTTCTGACCGCCCAATTTCCATACACAACTTCAAGAATTCCAGGGCTCAGTTTCAGGCATGGCCGTATACACCGAAGTCTCGTTTGACGAGGCTGCAGCGTTCTTGAACGCCCTGAATCTGGGGCAGCTGCAAAACATCAAGGGTGCCGCGGGCGGCATCGAAAACACCAACTACTTTGTGGACACCGACCAGGGCCAGTATGTGCTGACCCTGTTCGAGCGCCTGAGCTTCGATCAGTTGCCCTTTTACCTGCACCTGATGCAGCACCTGGCGGCGCACGGCATCCCGGTGCCTGATCCGGCCGGCGATACCAAGGGCAACATCCTCCATGAGCTCAAAGGCAAGCCGGCCTCGGTGGTCAGCAAGCTGCGCGGCCACAGTGAACTCGCGCCCACAGCAGCGCACTGCGCGGGCGTGGGCGAGGCGCTGGCGCGCATGCACCTGGCGGGCCTGGACTACCCGCGCCGCCAGCCCAACCTGCGCGGCCTTGAGTGGTGGAACGAAACGGTGCCCGTGGTGCTGCCCCACCTCACGCCCGAACAAAGCAGCCTGATCCTGGGCGAACTGGCCTACCAGAACCATGTGGCGGCCTCCTCGGCCTGCCGAAGCCTGCCCAGCGGCGTCGTGCACGCCGACCTGTTTCGCGACAACGTGATGTTTGAGGACGGCAAGCTCACCGGTTTTTTTGATTTTTACTTCGCCGGCTGCGACACCTTTTTGTTCGACATCGCGGTCTGTCTCAACGACTGGTGCATAGACCTGGCCACGGGCGCCAAAGATGACGAACGCTCCGCTGCCTTTCTGGCGGCCTACCAGGCGGTGCGCCCGCTGACCGCGCAGGAGCGCCAGCTGCTGCCGGCCATGCAGCGCGCCGGCGCCCTGCGCTTCTGGCTGTCCCGGCTGTGGGATTTGCATTTGCCGCGCGAGGCCGCCGTGCTCAAGGCGCATGATCCCAGCCACTTCGAGCGTGTGCTGCGCGAGCGGCTTGCGCGGCCTTACGTTCTGTAGGCATTGCAGTGCGGCCGGATTCCCGGCCCCGCCGCAACCCGCGCCGGTTTAAGGCACACTGCCCCCTGCATCCCCGCCGTTTCCGCCACAGGCTACTTTCCCGCCAAGTCGCAACCCCAGACCATGAAACTCAACATCGTTCCCGCAAGCACAGGCATCACCTGGGTCAAGCTGGGCGTCAAAACCTTTTTTCAGCAGCCCCTGGCCCTGTCCGGCCTGTTCTTCCTCTATATGGCGGCAGCCGCGCTGCTGTCGCTTTTGCCTGTGCTCGGTCCCATCCTCGGGCTCATGATCGTGCCGGCCGCCACGCTGGGCCTGATGGCCGCCACGCAGGAAGCGATCAAGGGGAAATTCCCCATGCCGACGGTGCTGATCAGCGCTTTCCGCGCAGGCCGCCAGAGAATGCGCGCCATGCTGATCCTTGGGGCCCTGTACGCGGCGGCCTGCATGCTGGTCATCATGCTGGTCCCTTTGCTGGTGGATGCCCCGCCCGCCCTGCCTGCCGATGCGGGACGGGAAGCCATGATGACGCCGCAGTACCAGCTGGCCATGATGAAGAACACGGCCGTGATGCTGCTGTTGTACTTTCCGGTAATGGTGCTTTTCTGGCACGCGCCCGCATTGGTCCACTGGCACGGCGTTTCGCCAGTCAAAAGCCTGTTTTTCAGCATCGTTGCATGCATCCGCAACGCCGGCGCCTTTTTGATGTACGGCCTGGGCTGGGCCGCGCTGCTCATGGGACTGATCACGGTTCTCGGATTGGTGGGAGGCCTGGCCGGCAACGTTGAATGGGCCGCCAAAGCCATGCTACCCATCGTATTGATCCTGCCGGCCATGGTTTTTACCTCGATTTACTTCACATTTCGTGATAGCTTCGTGGCCACGCCACCCGACGATTCGACGGGGAGCGCTGAGGACGCCCAAAACATCAACGACAACCCCGGAGATGCTCCATGACCCAGCACCAGTTGCAAGGCCGTAGCGAAAAAGAGATTTTGTGGTTTCAAAGGCGTGACACGCTCAAGGCCGCCGCGGCCTGGGTCGCCATGGGCGGGCTGCCCGCCGCCATGGCGCAGCAGCGCAGCAATATCGTCGAACTCCGGGGCGACGCCCTGCTCAACGGCAACCGGCTGCAAAACGGCCAGACCATCCTGACCGGCGACCAGATACAGACCGGCCCGGGCTCCAACCTGATGTTCGTCATCGGCAACTCGGCCTTCCAGGTGCGCGAGAACTCGATGATCACGGTGGAGCGCGGCAGCTCACTCAACAGCGTGAGCCTGCTGCGCATGATCACGGGCGCCGTGGTCAGCGTCTGGGGCAAGGGCAGCAGCCGCTCCATCGTCATGCCCACCCTGACAGCCGGCATACGCGGCACCGGCGTGTATGCCGAGGTGTTCGCCGCCCAGGACAACCGCAGCTATTTCTGCAACTGCTACGGCACGGTCGACATGGAGTCGAACGGCCAGAGAGTCCTCTCGCAATCCAACTACCACCAGGCCTTCTGGGGTGAAGTGACACCCCGCGACGGCCGCCAGCTGACGCCGGCAAACGCGATCAACCACAGCGACGAGGAACTGGAGTTTCTGGCCGGGCTGGTCAACCAGCAAACCGCCTGGCAGGCGGCCGGCCGCAAAGGCGTGAAAGACGGCCGTGGTTATATGGACCCGCAGCCGGGCCAGATGCACCCGGCGCAGATGCCGGTCATGCGCTAAACCACGGTCAGTTTCGCCACGCTCAGCGCCAGCCACTTCACGCCATGCCGCGTGAAGTTGATCTGCGCGCGCGCATCGTCACCGCTGCCTTCGAGCATCATCACCTTGCCCTCGCCGAACTTGGCGTGAAACACTTCCATGCCGGCCTTGAGCCCGTGCGAGGGCGCGCTCTTTTGCGGCGGTACAGGCGGGTTGGCAAAGCGCTCGGACGCGCCGGTTTTTGACGAAAACACGCTGCTGGCCCAGTCCTTGCGCCCACCGCCCGCCTGGCCGCTGCCGCCCCAGGCGCCTGAGCCGCCCATGCCCGAGGCAAAACCCTGGTTTTTGGGCGTGATCCATTTGAGAGCGGCTTCGGGCAGCTCGTCAAAAAAGCGGCTCTTGAGGTTGTAGCGCGTCTGGCCGTGCAGCATGCGGGTCTGCGAATGGCTGAGGTAGAGCCGCTTGCGCGCGCGCGTGATCGCGACGTACATCAGGCGGCGTTCCTCCTCCAGCCCGTCGCGGTCGCTCATGGAGTTTTCATGCGGGAAGATGCCGTCTTCCAGGCCGGTGATAAAGACGCAATCGAATTCCAGCCCTTTGGAGGAATGCACCGTCATGAGCTGCACCGCGTCCTGGCCGGCCTGCGCCTGGTTGTCGCCGGATTCAAGCGCTGCATGCGTGAGGAAGGCCGCCAGCGGCGACAGCGTTTCGCCGGTTTCAGTGTCGGGCGCCAGGGCCTCGGGCAGAGGCTCGTCGAGTTGCGGCGCGGACGCATCCAGCCCCTGGCTGGCCGGCGATTGCGTGAGGCGCCCGCCCAGTTCGTCGACCGGCAGCGCCACCGCATCCCGGCCGAAGCCTTCCTGGCTCACGAAGGACTCGGCGGCATTGACCAGTTCGGCCAGATTTTCCAGCCGGTCCTGGCCTTCTTTTTCGGTTTTGTAGTGTTCCTCGAGGCCGCTGTGCTGCAGCACCAGCTCGATGATCTCGCGCAGGCTCAGGCCGGTGGTCTGCTCGCGCAGCACGTCGATCTTGGCCGCGAAAGCACCCAGGTTGGCGCCGGCCTTGCCCGGCACAGCGCTCACGCCGTCGTAGAGTGAGCAGCCCGCGGCGCGCGCGGTGTCCTGCAGTTGCTCTATGCTGCGCGCGCCTATGCCGCGCGGCGGGAAATTGACGACGCGCATAAAGCTGGTGTCGTCGCGCGGGTTCTCCAGCAGGCGCAGGTAAGCGAGCGCATGCTTGATTTCGGCGCGCTCGAAAAAGCGCAGGCCGCCGTAAACGCGGTAGGGCACGCCGGCATTAAAAAGCGCGGTTTCCATCACCCGGCTTTGCGCATTGCTGCGGTAGAGCAGCGCGATCTCCTTGCGCTCCACGCCGTCGCGCACCAATTGCTTGACCTCGTCGACAAACCACTGCGCCTCTGCGAAATCGGTGGCCGACTCGTAAACGCGCACTGGCTCGCCGGGGCCGGCCTCGGTGCGCAGGTTTTTGCCCAGGCGCTTGCTGTTGTGGCTGATCAGCTCGTTGGCCGAGTCGAGGATGTTGCCGAAGCTGCGGTAGTTGCGCTCCAGCTTGATCTGGTGCCGGACCTCGAACTCGCGCACAAAGTCGGCCATGTTGCCGACGCGCGCGCCGCGAAAGGCGTAAATGCTCTGGTCGTCGTCGCCCACCGCGATCACCGAGCCGCCGGGCATGGCCTCGCCGCCCTGGCTCGCATCCGGCCCCTGCCCCGCCAGCATCTTGATCCAGGCGTACTGCAGCTTGTTGGTATCCTGAAACTCGTCGATCAGGATGTGGCGAAAACGCCGCTGGTAATGCTCGCGCACGGGCGCGTTGTCGCGCAGCAGCTCGTAGCTACGCAGCATCAGCTCGCCGAAATCGACCACGCCTTCGCGCTGGCACTGCTCTTCATACAGCGCATAGATCTCGACCTTTTTGCGGCCTTCTTCGTCGCGCACCTGCACGTCCTTGGCGCGCAGGCCGTCTTCCTTGTTGCCGGCGATGAACCACATCAGTTCCTTGGGCGGAAAGCGCTCGTCGTCGACGTTGAACTGCTTGCACAGGCGCTTGATGGCCGAGAGCTGGTCCTGCGTGTCCAGGATCTGGAAGCTCTGCGGCAGGTTGGCCAGCTTGTAGTGGGCGCGCAAAAAGCGGTTGCACAGCCCGTGGAAGGTGCCTATCCACATGCCGCGCACATTGACCGGCAGCATGGCCGACAGGCGCGCCAGCATCTCCTTGGCGGCCTTGTTGGTGAAGGTGACGGCCAGGATGCCACCGGGAGAGACCTGCCCGGTCTGCAACAACCAGGCGATGCGCGTCGTCAAAACCCGGGTCTTGCCGGAGCCCGCCCCCGCGAGAATCAGGGCATGCGTGGGAGGCAAGGTGACCGCGGCCAGTTGCTCCGGGTTAAGATTTTGTAAGAGTGGGGAGGTTGGCGCGACTTCTGAGAACATCCCTCATTGTAGAAAGCCCCGATGAAACCATTTGCTCCCCGCCCTTCGGCCCTGCCCTTCACAGCGTTAATCACCCTCCTGGCGGCGCTGGCGGCCGGGCAGGCGCGGGCCCAGTCTTTCTGCGCCAGCGACGGGCAGTCCAAGCCCACGCAACTCCTGGAGCGCTTTATCAACGCCAATTGCGACAGCTGCTGGGCCGACCCGGCCGCGCCCAAGGCCGGCGCCGGCCAGCTCGCGCTGGACTGGGTGCTGCCCGGCGACAAGGGCGACGACGCACCGTTGTCGGCCGTGGCCGCCCGCGAGACACTGGACCGGCTGGCTGCACTGCGCCAAAGCCCGCCTGCGCAAACCCTGGCCAGCACCCTGCCGGTGCGCGGGCTGCAGGGCGCCACCCTGCGCGTGGCCCACGGCCTGCCGCTCAGCGGCTACCTGGGCACCTCGATTGAACTCAAACCCATCCCGGCCGCCGCCAAAGGCCGGCAGTGGACGGCCTGGCTGGCCCTGGTCGAAACCCTGCCGGCGGGCACAGAAGGCTCGACGGTGGAGCGCAACCTGGTCAGGAATGTGATCCAGGTCCCCTGGGACGGCCGCAAGCTGCCGGCCAAGGGCGCACCGAACCGTTTCTTCGACGCGCGCTCCATGAGCATCGCGCAAGGTGCCAATCCCGAACGCATGCGGGTGCTGGGCTGGGTGGAGGACGACAAGGGCCGGGTGCTGGCTGCGGCCCAGTCCCGTTGCGCCTCTTAAAAAAATTCTCGACGCTTAACCCCTTTCTGCTGCGAGCCCCGTTTCAGGGTGCATCGCCAACAACAAGGGGATTTCAATGCCACTCGGCTACACCGCGCGCAGCGCCATCCGTTTCCTTCAGGCTTTGGTTGCGGCCTGCCTCAGCCTCCAGGCGCTGGCCACAAGCCCRCCACCGCCGCCTCCTCCCAGCGTCAAATTCATGCCGCCGCCCGACTGGCGGCCGCCGGCCATTGCCGTCAACCAGAACATCGGCCAGCCCATACGACTGCGGGCAGCCACCGTGGAAGTCGACCTGTTCGGCGACCAGGCCCGCACCAGCGTCGAGCTGCGCCTCTTCAACCCCAACCCACGCATCCTCGAGGGTGAGCTGCAGTTCCCGCTGCAGGAAGGCCAGGTGGTCACCGGCTTCGCGCTGGACGTCAACGGCCGGCTGCGCGATGCGGTGCCCGTACCCAAGGCCAAGGGCCAGGAAATCTTTGAAGACATACGCCGCCGGCGCGTGGACCCAGGGCTGCTGGAAGCCGCGGCCGGCAACCAGTACAAGCTGCGCGTCTACCCGATCCCGGCCATGGGGGAAAGGCGCGTTGTCATTACTTTCAACGAAACCCTGCCGCGCCAACGCGATGCCGGCGTGCTCAGGGTGCCGCTGATGTTCGCATCGACCGTGGGGCAGTTGCAGCTCAGGGTGCGCGCCCACGGCGCCGCTCGCGAGGACGTGCAAGTGCTGCAGGCGCCCGCCGGCACGGAACTGGATATGAGCACCACCGGCACGGAAGTGTCCCTGCAAAAGAGCCAGTGGCAAGCACCCCAGGGCCCGGCCGGCTGGCTGCAGCTCGCGCTGCGCCGCACGGGCAAGCCCCAGATCATGGTGGGCGAGACCGGCGGCAAGACTTTTTTTGCCGGGCAACTCGACCTGCGTGATGAACCCGTGAGGCGGCCCGCCCCGTCGCACATCGCGCTAGTGTGGGACGCCTCGGCCTCGGCCGCGACGCAAGCCCGCGTGTTGCCGGTGCTGGAGGCCTACTTCCGCAAGCTCGGCAAACCCGTGAAGCTCAGCCTGCTGGTGGTGCGCAACAAGGCGGAGGCCATGCGCAGCTTCACCGTGGCGCCGGGCCGCTTTGAGGAACTGGCCGAGGTGCTGCGCGCGGAGCCTTTCGACGGCTCCAGCAATTTCGACGATCTGCCGATTCCCGCCGACGCGGACACCACCCTGATGGTGACCGACGGCCTGATGACAGACGGCAAAAAACTCATCCGCTACACCCATACGGCGCCTGTGATGGTGATCAACGGCGCGGCCTCCGCCGACATGGCACGGCTCGCCCGGCTGGCCGACCGCACCGGCGGCGCGCTGGTGGATGCCGCGCTGCTGTCCCCCGAAGACGGCGCGCAGGCCATGCTGATGCAGGGCTGGCGCATCGAGAAGCTGTCCAGCCTGTCGGCGCGGCAGCTCGTCACGCCGACGGCACGCGTGAGCCAGGGCCGCATCTCGGTGGCCGGCGAGCTGCTGGACAGCCAGGCGCGCATCGACATCACGCTCGCGCACCCGGACGGCCGCAGACGCACGCTTGCGCTGCAGGTGAACGCCAAGCCGGTCAGCGGCCACTGGCCCGGCCAGCAATGGGCCCAGTGGCGCAGCGCCGAGCTGGCAGAAAACGCCGGACTGCACAGCGCTGAACTGCAACGCATCGCAGCCACACACGGCATCGTGGGACCCAACAGCTCGCTGATCGTGCTGGAGCTGGCCTCCGACTATGCGCGCTACAGCCTGCCCGCCCCGCCAGAGCTCGCCGATGAGGTGGCGCGGCTGGGCCAGCAGCAACTCGCGCAGGCGGCGCAGACACGACAGGCCTACATCGAAACCATGGTGCGGCAGTTTGACGAAAGGCAAAGCTGGTGGGGCAGAGACTTTCCAAAAAACACCCCCAAGCGGGCCGAGCCCAAGGCCGAGATGCTGATCAGCCAGGGCGGCCTCGGCAGCCTGGCCGGTGCGGCGCGCTCACGCGAGCAGGCCCGGCCTGCGCCTGCACCGGCCCTCTCTGTCGCGCCCGCTGCGCCTGCTGCTGCGGCTCCCTCAGCCGCGCCCGCCATGGCCGCCGAGGCTCGTGCCGACACCGCCGACAAGCGCAGCGCCAAACAGGCCGCCACCGCGCCTGCCGCCACCATCGCGCTGCAGGCCTGGGCACCCGACGCGCCCTATATGAAGCGCCTGCAAAATGCCGGCAAGGACGAGCTGTACCGCGTCTACCTGGACGAGCGCGCCGCCTACCTCAGCAGCAGTTCCTTCTACATGGATGCGGCCGGCGTGTTCTTCGACCGCGGCCTGCCGGAGCTGGGGCTGCGCGTGCTCTCCAATCTGGCCGAGATGAACCTGGAAAACCGCCAGCTGCTGCGCCTTTACGCCTACCGCCTGGTGCAGGCGCGCCGCAATGACCTGGCCGTGCCCGTGTTCGAACGCATCAGCGAACTGGCGCCCAACGAGCCGCAATCGTGGCGCGACCTGGGCCTTGCGCTGGCCGAGAGCGGCCAGCCGCAGCGCGCCGTCAACGCCTTGTGGGAAGTGGTGTCGCAGCCCTGGAACGGCCGCTTCGCCGGCATCAACATGATCGCGCTGGCTGAACTCAACGCCATTGCCGCCCAGGCCAGCGCCAGCGGCCAGCCCGCGCTGGACCTCAGCCGTGTGGACACTCGCCTGCGCCGCAACCTGCCACTGGCCTTGCGTGTGGTGATGGCCTGGGATACCGACGACACCGACATCGACATGTGGGTGAGCGACCCCAACGGCGAGCGGGCCAGCTATGCCAACCGCCTCACTTACCAGGGCGGCGCCATGAGCCCCGACGCCACGGGCGGCTATGGCCCCGAGGAGTTCTCGCTCAAGACGGCCAAGCCCGGCAAGTACGGCGTGGAAGCCCAGTTTTTCGGCCATCGCCAGCAGGTGCTGTCTGCAGGCACCACGGTGATGGTGCGCGTGACCACCGGCTTCGGCACGCCGCAGGCGCGCGACGAATGGACCACCTTGCGGCTCACGCGCGGCCAGGAGACGGTTCGCGTCGCCGAGGTTGAGCTGCGCTGAAGGGTCTCCCCCTCTTGATACCGGATTATCAAGATGCCACTGTGCATATAAAGGCTATAACGCTATGCGGAGTGCTTCCTGCATGAGAGGCGCATAGAATCAATCACCGGGCCCAAGCAATTGCGCCCGGTTTTAGCTTCAGCATGACAAGCCCTGCGGGCAATTGTCAGCTTCCGCTGAAACTCTCTTGCGAGAGTTTTTTGTTGCCGTCCCGGCAGCATAAGCCGGTCCAGTCCAAGCGCCTTCTGTTCTTCAACAGTTTTCTAAGGAGCTTGGGAATCATGGAAATCTTCGACTACGACAACATCCTGCTGCTGCCGCGCAAATGCCGCGTGGAAAGCCGCTCCGAATGCGACGCCAGCGCGACGCTGGGCGGGCGCAGCTTCCGCATCCCGGTGGTGCCGGCGAACATGAAGACGGTGGTCAATGAAGACATCTGCGCCTGGATGGCGAAGAACGGCTACTTCTACGTCATGCACCGCTTTGACCTGGATAACGTCCAGTTCGTCAAGGACATGCAAGCCCGCGGCGCCTATGCGTCCATCTCGCTGGGTGTGAAGAAACCCGACTATGACACGGTGGACCGCCTGGCGGCCGAGGGCCTGGTGCCCGAGTACATCACCATAGACATCGCGCACGGCCATGCCGACACGGTGCAGAAGATGATCGCCTACCTCAAGCAGCAGCTGCCGGCCTCCTTTGTGATCGCCGGCAACGTCGGTACGCCCGAAGCCGTCATTGACCTCGAAAACTGGGGCGCCGACGCGACCAAGGTCGGCATAGGCCCGGGCAAGGTCTGCATCACCAAGATGAAAACCGGCTTCGGCACCGGCGGCTGGCAGCTCTCGGCGCTCAAGTGGTGCGCGCGCGTGGCCACCAAGCCCATCATTGCCGACGGCGGCATACGCGAGCACGGCGACATTGCGAAGTCGATCCGCTTTGGTGCGACCATGGTGATGATCGGCTCCATGCTCGCGGGCCTGGAAGAAAGCCCGGGCAAGACCGTCGAGGTCGACGGCAAGCTGTTCAAGGAGTACTACGGCAGCGCCTCGGACTTCAACAAGGGCGAGTACAAGCACGTCGAGGGCAAACGCATACTGGAGCCGGTCAAGGGCACGCTGGCCGACACGCTGCGCGAAATGGAAGAAGACATCCAGAGCTCCATCAGCTATGCCGGCGGCACCAGGCTGCTGGACATCCGCAAGGTCAACTACGTCACGCTGGGCGGCGATAACGCAGGCGAGCACCTACTGATGTAATTCCATTTCTACTTCAAAGCGATAGGTCGTTGCGCCGCCTTGCCGTGCTGTAGCACTGTCTGCGGCGGCGCGCCTACTCTCGCATTGAATTAGAAATGGAATAAGCGCCCCAATCGGTCTATTTTCGAGTCGAAGAAAGTCCCAACAAATCCAGCGCGAGGCCGTGCAGCCGGTGATCCGTCTCAGCCAATGCATCCAGCGCGCTGAAGTGGTTGCGGCGCAAATGCGATTCGCACACCGGCACGATGCGCTCGCCCCAGGCCTGCTGGATCAGCAGGTTCTGGCGCAGGAACTCGGCGCTTTCGTCAGCCCCCGCCACGCTGTAGAGCGTGCCGCGGCGCGGCGCCGGCAGCAGCGCCGGGCTGGCCTTGGCGACCTGCTCGGGCGTGAGCTTGAGCGAGTCTTTCACGAAGGGCGCGTGGCGCATGGGCTCCAGGTCGTACAGGCCTGAAATCGACAGCGCATTTTTCACCAGGTCCGCCGGCAGATCATCGGCATAAGCCTTCCAGTCGCACAGCAGCAGCATGGCCGCCAGGTGGCCGCCGGCGGAGTGCCCGGCCACCGTGATGCGGTTGGGGTCGCCGCCGTAGCGGGCGATGTGGCGCCAGGTCCAGGCCAGGGCCTTGACCATCTGCATGGTGATCTCGGGAATCGTCACCGCGGGGCACAGGGCGTAGTTGGGCACCACGACACAGGCGCCGGCCTCGGTGAAGGGCGGCACGATGAAGGAGTGGTCGGACTTGTCCAGGGCCCGCCAGTAGCCGCCGTGGATGAACACCAGCACCGGCGCGCCCTTACCCGCCTTGACGCCTTGCGTGCCGAAGCCGGCGGCCGGAAACACATCCAGCATTTCGCCCGCATGGTTGCCGTAGGGCACGTCGACCTGGCAGGGCAGGCGTTTGCGCACGGCTTGCGAATCGGCGGCCCAGCGCGCGAAGTAGGCCGGGTGCTCGGGCACCAGCGCGCGGTTGTTGTACATGCGGTCCAGCCAGGCGGGATCGAAGGGGTTCATTGTTGTTCTCCTGAAAAATGGCAAAGCAGTCAGTGGCCGCCATCTTGGCACAGCCCGGCCAGCCTATCGCCACACCTGGGTAAACCCTGCTACATCAGCCTCCATGTCAATGTATTCTGTATACAGAGTACAAATATGACTTCTCAACTGATCAAAATCGAATCCACCCCCGACCTGGTCGACCAGGTCTACCGCAACCTGCTGGACGCCATCAGCGAAGGCTCGCTGGCGCCGGGCGCGCGCATCACGCAGGAAGAGATCGCCGCGCAGCTCGCGGTTTCACGCCAGCCGGTGCTGCAGGCCTTGCGCCTGCTGAAAAAAGGCGGCTTTGTGCTGGACGCGCCCGGCCGCGGCGTGCTGGTCGCGCCGCTGGACGTGGCCTGGCTGGTGCAGATTTACCAGGTGCGCAGCGCACTCGATGCGCTGGCCGCCCGCCTGGCCGCGCAGGCACATGCCCGGCTGGACCCGCAGCTGGTCAGCCAGGGCCGGCAAGCCGCACGCGGCAGCGACGTCAAGGCCATGATGGCGGCCGATGCGCGCTTTCATGCGGCAATTTATGAAGCCTCGGGCAACCCGCTGATCGCCCAGAGCGCGCAACTGCACTGGCACCACATACGCCGCGCCATGGGCGCCGTGCTGCAGGTGTCGACCATGCGCGAATCGATCTGGGACGAGCACGAGGCCATCGCCCAAGCCATTGCCGCCGGCAACGCCGACAAGGCCGAGGCGCTGATACGCGAGCACGGCGAGGAAGCCGGCCACAACCTGGCAAGGCTGCTGTCCAGCGCCTTGGCCCAGCCCGCCGCGTCCACCGCCCCCTGAAGCACCCGAACAACTACTGAAGGAGACACGCGATGAGACTGAGCCCTGAACAACTCGCCCAATTCGACCGCGAGGGCTACCTGTTTTTCCCCGGCCTGTTCACGCCGGAAGAAACCCGCGTGCTCAACGACGCGGTACCCGAGCTTTACGAGCGGCGCGAAGGCTACAACGTCCGCGAAAAAGGCAAGGACGCGGTGCGCACCAACTTCGCGGCTCATATGTACAGCGAGCCCTTTGCTCGCCTGGCGCGGCACCCTCGCATGGTGGGGCCGGTGGAAGACCTGCTGGGCGAGCAGCTCTACATGCACCAGTTCAAGATCAACGGCAAGATGGCCTTTGAAGGCGACGTCTGGCAGTGGCACCAGGACTACGGCACCTGGCTTAACGACGACATGATGCCGACCGAGCGCGCGATGAACGTGGCCATCTTCCTGGACGAGGTGACCGAGCACAACGGCCCGCTGATGTTCATCCCTGGCAGCCACAAGAAGGGCGTGGTCGATGCGAAGCACGACCTGACCACCACCAGCTACCCACTGTGGACGGTGGACAACGAGCTGATACGCCAGCTGGTGCAGCGCGCCGGCGGCAAGCAAGGCGGCATCGTCAGCCCCAAGGGCCCGGCCGGCTCCATGATTTTGTTCCACTCCTGCCTGGTGCATGCGTCAGGCAGCAACCTCTCGCCCTTCAACCGGGTCAGCGTCTACCTGAGCCTGTGCGCGGTGAGCAACCATATCCGCCGCCACAAGCGCCCCGAATACATCGCACACCGCGACTTCACGCCCATCAGTTGCCTGCCCGACGACTGCCTGCTCAAGGACTACCCGGTGGACCTGCCCTGGAAGGACGGCGTGCCGGCCTCGGCGCTGCAAACCTCGATGGAAGAAATCGCGCCCGAGCGCAAGGCAGCTTAAGGCTCTCCCCGTTTGCCCTGACGCTGTCGAAGGGCTTTCTCAACACGCGGGCAGGCTTCGACAAGCTCAGCCCGAACGGATATTGCAATGAACCTGTTTACCAAACTCCAGCAGCGCGCCGCCGACAACAAGCCGGTGCGCATAGGCCTGATAGGCGCGGGCAAGTTCGGCTCCATGTACCTCGCGCAGATCCCGCGCACGCCGGGCGTGCACCTGGTGGCGATTGCCGACCTGTCACCCAACGCTGCGCGTACCAACCTCGCCCGCGTGGGCTGGAAACCCGAGATGGCCCAGGCCGCCTCGGCGCAGGCGGCAATCCAGGCCGGCACGACCTGGGTCACCGACGACTGGCAGGCGGTGGTCACGCACCCGCAGATCGACATCATTGTGGAATGCACGGGCAACCCGATCGCGGCGGTGGAGCATTGCCTGCAGGCTTTTGCGCATGGCAAGCATGTGGTCAACGTCACGGTGGAGGCTGACGCCTTTTGCGGCCCGCTACTGGCGCGCAAGGCGCTTGATGCCGGCGTGGTGTATTCGCTGGCCTTCGGCGACCAGCCGGCACTGATCTGCGACCTGGTGGACTGGGCGCGCACCTGCGGCTTCCCGGTGGTGGCGGCGGGCCGCGGCCACAAATGGCTGCCGCATTTTTGCGAATCCACGCCCGAAACGGTGTGGGGCAACTACGGCCTCACGCCCGAGCAGGCCGCGCGCGGCGGGCTGAACCCCAAGATGTTCAACAGTTTTCTGGACGGCTCCAAGCCTTCCATAGAATCCACCGCCGTGGCCAATGCCACGGGCCTCACCGTGCCCAGCAACGGCCTGCTCTACCCGCCGGCCAGCGTGGAAGACATTCCCTACGTGACACGACCTGTTCAAGAGGGCGGTGTACTGGAGCGCAAGGGCATGGTGGAGGTGATCTCTTCGCTGGAGGCCAACGGCCGCAAGATTCCCTACGACATCCGCATGGGCGTCTGGGTCACCGTCGAGGCCGAGACCGACTACATCAAGAACTGCTTTGAGGAATACAACGCGCACACTGACCCGAGCGGGCGCTACTTCACGCTGTACAAGCGCTGGCACCTGATAGGCCTGGAGGTCGGTGTCTCGGTCGCCAGCGTCGCGTTGCGCGGCGAACCGACCGGCGTGGCGACCTGCTGGAACGCCGACGTGGTAGCCACGGCCAAGCGAGACCTGCAACCCGGCGACATGCTGGATGGCGAAGGCGGCTACACCGTCTGGGGCAAGCTGCTACCGGCCGATACCTCCCTGAAAATGGGCGGCCTGCCCCTGGGCCTGGCGCACCAGGTCAAGGTGGTGCGCGCGGTCAAAARGGGCCAGAGCCTGAGCTGGAGCGACGTGGCCATGGATACCTCCACCCCGGCCTACGCCGTGCGCCGCGAAATGGAAGCCATGTTCGCGCCGGCCCTGAAAAAAGCCGCGTAAAAATACATTCGGAAACGCTGCCTAGAAAGCTCGCTGACAGCCTTCTCGCGCGGCGCGGCCTCATGATGGCTGAAAGCCATTTTGAGGACACGAATGACCACCGCCAGCGACACGCCCCCTCCCCGCATTGCCTTTCTGGGGATGGGCACCATGGGGCTACGCATGGCTGTTCGGCTTTGCGAAGCCGGCCATGCGCCGCAGGTGTGGAACCGCACGCCGGCCAAGGCGGGCCCGCTGGCTGCGACGGGTGCGGTGGTGCATGCGCGCGCAGCAGCCGCCGTGGCGGAGGCCGACATCGTGATCAGCATGCTGGAAAGCGGCCCGGTGGTTGAAGAGGTGCTGTTCGCGCAGGGCGTGGCCGCCGCGATGAAGCCGGGCGCGCTCTTTCTGGACATGGCCTCCATCCAGCCGCGCGAGGCCCGCGACCACGCGGCGCGCCTCGGCGCCCTGGGAATTTCACATCTCGACGCTCCCGTATCGGGCGGCCCCGGCGGCGCGGAAACCGGTACGCTGGCCATCATGGCCGGCGGCAAGGCGGAAGATTTCGCAAAAGCCCTGCCGGTGCTCAATCACTTCGGCCGTGCGACACACGTAGGCCCGCACGGCAGCGGCCAACTCACCAAACTGGCCAACCAGATGATTGTGGGCATCTCCATAGGCGCGGTAGCCGAAGCGCTGCTTTTCACCTCGCGCGGCGGGGCCGACATGGCGAAAGTCAAGGAGGCCATCACCGGCGGTTTTGCCGACAGCCGCGTGCTGCAGCTGCACGGCCAGCGCATGCTGGAGCGTGACTTCGCGCCGCGCGCGCGCATGGACATCCAGCTCAAGGACATGCGCAACGCGCTGGCGACCGCGCAGGAGATCGGCTTTGAGGCGCCGATCACCGCACTGTTTGAGCGGCTGTATGCCGATGGCGTGGAAAACGGCCTGACCGAGCTGGACCAGTCGGCACTGTTTGTCGAGCTGGCCAGCCGCAACGGCATGAGCTGACCCCGTCAGCGGGACAACAGCGCGCGCAGCAGGTAGCCGGCGATGCGGGGATTTTCCTTGATCCTTCGCATGCTGTAGGCGTACCAGTCCCTGCCGTAAGGCACGTAAATGCGGACGGCGTAGCCTTCGGCGAGCAGGTGGTCGCGCAGGCCTTCCTGCACGCCGAGCAGCATCTGGAATTCAAACGCCGTGCGGGCCATCTGCCGGTGCTGCGCCAATGCGATCACCTGGTCGACGAGCTCCTCGTCGTGGGTCGCGACACCGACAAAAGTGCCGCTGTCGAAACAAGACGCGACATGCCGCAGGAAGTGCGGATTGATCGCGCGCCGGTCCTGCCAGGCTCCTTCAACGAGATGCTCGCGATCCTCGGCATAAATTCCTTTGCAGATGCGCAGGTTTTCACCAGCGCCGAGCAGCGAAGCGATGTCCTCGCCGGTGCGCTTGAGATAGGCCTGCAGCACGAGGCCAAGATTGCCGTATCCGCGAGCTTTCAGTCGCAGCAGCAGGTCGATCTCACGCTGGGTGCAACTCGCATCCTCCATATCCATGCGCACAAAGCTTGAGTGAGCCTTGGCGGCATCGAGCAAGCACTCCAGATTGCGCTCGCAGTGCGCTTCATCGAGCAGCAGGCCGAGTGCGGTCGGTTTGACCGAGATATTTGCGCGCAATCCGTCGCGCGCGATCGCTTCCAGCACTTTGAGGTATTCGCGGGTCGTGTGGTCAGCTTGAGACAGCGATTCGGTGGTTTCGCCAAGGACATCGACCGTTGCAGAAAAGCCGGCAGCGTTGAGCGCGGCGACACGCCGGCTTGCATCGGCCACAGTGTCGCCGGCGATATAACGGCGCGAGACCTTGCGGACCAGCGCGCGCGGCGCCAGCGAGATGGACCAGGTCATCAAGGTATTGAACAGGGACATGACAGTCTCCAAAGAAAAAGAAATGAAGTGAACAACCGCAGGCACGACGTGCATCGTCGTGAGTCAAAGGGCGGTCGTGATCAGGCGCGTCCGCCGGGAGCTATCCGGCGGTCGCGGGCAGTGCTTCTGCCATGCGTCAGGGCGAAAGCCTTGACGCGCGGCGCAAGCAAGCTTTCAGTTCTTTGAAAGAGGGGGCCAGGCGGCTGCGTACATGTCGATGTTTTTTTGGAGTGGTGCCGGACTGCCGGTACCACCGACGCATCATAGCGTCCGGGCTGCGATGCGCTGCCGGTCGATAGGCAACGCAGCCAAGAAAAAGCCGCTGCGGACTGGTTGTCTGCAGCGGCTTTTGCTGTATGCCGTATCGGCGATGGCCGAGATTTAGTCGCGCGCAGGCTTGGAGAACTTGCCGGCCTTCTTGGCGGCATCGCGGGGCACAAAGACCTTGCCGGCCGGCTTGGCAAAACCAGGCTTGCGGTTGGCAAAGTCGGGGCGCGGTGCGAAACCTTCGTTGCGCGCACCGAAATTGCGGTCATCGCGCTGGGCGAAGCCGGCGTTGTGGCCGCCGCCGAAGCCGCGGTCGTCCTGGCGGCGCGGGCCACGGTCGTTGAAGCCGGAACGGTCTGCGTAGTTGCCTTGCGGCGCCGGAGGACGACCCTGGAAGGAGCCGCGGTCGTCGCGCTCTGGGCGATTGTTGCCAAAGCCGGCAAAGCCGCCATTGCTAAAGCCACCCGCCGGTTTACGGCCGGCATAGCCGCCGCGATCACCGCCACCGCCGAAGCCGCGGCCGCCGCGGTCACCGCCGAAGTTGCCACGCGGGCGCTCGGAGGTGGGAGCGAAACGCTGCTGCGGCTCCAGGCCGGCGATCACGCTGGGCTTGAGGTTCTGCTGCATGTAGTGCTCGATGTCCTGGATCTTGCGGCGATCACGGAACTCGGCGATGGTGACGGCCTTACCTTCGCGGCCAGCACGGCCGGTGCGGCCGATGCGGTGCACATAGTCTTCAGCCTTCATGGGCAGGCCGTAGTTGATCACGTGGGTGATGGTGGGCACGTCCAGGCCGCGGGCGGCCACGTCGGTCGCCACCAGCACCTGCACGCGGCCGTCGCGGAAAGCCATCAGGCGGCGGTTGCGCAGGCCCTGGCTCAGCGCGCCGTGCAGCGCCACGGCGCTGAAGCCTTCCTGGACCAGGTCGTTGGCCAGGCCGTCGCATTCAACCTGGGTGCTCGCAAACACGATGGCCTGGTTGATGGTGGTGTCGCGCAGCAGGTGGTCCAGCAGCTTGCGCTTGTGGGTCATGTTGTCGGCCCACAATAGCGATTGCGTGATGGAGGTGTGCTTTTCGTGCGGCGAATCGATCTCGACGCGCTGCGGCGTGCGCATGACGCGCGTGGCCAGCTGCATGATGCGCGGCGCAAATGTGGCGCTGAACATCATGGTCTGCTTGCGTTCTATCGTGAGCTGGTTGACTTCCGTCAAGTCGTCGGCAAAGCCGAGGTCCAGCATGCGGTCGGCTTCGTCGACGACGAGGAACTGCACCTGGTCCAGCTTGATCTGCATGCTGCGCTGCAGGTCGAGCAGGCGGCCGGGCGTGGCGACCACGAGGTTGGCGTTCTGCAGCTTGGCGATTTGCAACTGGTAAGGGATGCCGCCAACGACGTTGGCGATACGCAGGCCGCGGCAATGGCGCACCAGGTCGATCGCGTCGGCGCAGACCTGCTGGGCCAGCTCGCGCGTGGGGCACAGGATCAGCGCGCCGGGCGTGGCGGCCTTGAAGTTGCGGGGGCTGGTCGGGTCCTTGCGCTTGGGCTTTTTCAGGGGCGCTTCGCCGCGGGCGACAGCTTCAGCGCTCAGGCGTTCGAACTCGGCGCGCTCAAAGCGCTCGGCTTCTTCCTGCTGCTTGAGCAGGGTGTGCAGCACGGGCAGCAGGAAAGCGGCGGTCTTGCCGCTGCCGGTCTGGCTGGAAACCAGCAGGTCGGTGAACTTGGCGGCCTTGGGATCGGCATCCAGGGCCTGCATGGCCTTGGGGATGGTCGCCATCTGCACAGCGGTGGGCTTGGTAAAGCCCATGTCGGCGACGGCCTGCAGCAGTTCCTTGGCCAGGCCAAGCGCTACAAAGCCATTGGGTTCGGCCACGACGGCGTCGAGCGAAGTGGAGGCCTCAGGCGCATCGGAAAAATCCGGAACAGCGTTGAAAGCGGTGTCGTTGTTGTCGTTGGCAATGGCTTCAGGCAAAAAGTCGCCACGAGCCTCAAAAGAGTCAGTCATGTGTTTTCTCACTAATCACCTGTTCGCAGCGCTTTTGGCGAGGGAACAGGAAACTTCACCTTCCGCGATGCGGAAGGATTCGTTCATGGTTAATAAAACATCAACCATCAAACGAATATGCAGCCCGGGCGGCAAACTTGACGCTGTGCCCGAAGCGGTGACTCCGTTGTTGGAGTCCAAAAGTGTGAGGTAGATGTACAAATGCAGCGCACCCTGTGCAACTGCAAGCCCACGATTATAGCGTGCTTTACGGGTTTCTACCAGTCCCCTGCCTGATTAAAGGCTATCGGGCTGCAGGCGCTCTCATTTCAGGAGCGGTTTGCGCTTACCCAGCTTGACGAAACCAGTCAAAGAATCACTTCAGGAAGTGTTCCCGGTAGTGTTCCAGTTCGTCGATGGATTCGTGCACATCGGCCAGCGCCGTATGGCTTTGGCGCTTCTTGAAGGCACTGTAGACCTCGGGCCGCCAGCGCTTGGCCAGCTCCTTGAAGGTGCTGACATCCACGTTGCGGTAGTGCAAAAAGGCTTCCAGCTTGGGCATGTACTTGACCAGGAAACGCCTGTCCTGGCTGATGGTGTTGCCGCAGAGCGGCGAACTGCCCTTGGGTACGTACTGGGCCAGGAAGGCCAGTATCTGCGTTTCGGCGTCCGCCTCGGTCACAGTGCTGGCCTTGACCTTGTCGATCAGGCCGCTGCGGCCGTGGGTGCCTTTGTTCCAGGCGTCCATCTGATCCAGCAATTCGTCGCTCTGGTGGATCGCCAGGACCGGGCCCTCGATACGGGGCGTGAGCTGCGGGCCGGTCACGATCACGGCGATTTCGATGAGGCGTTCTTTTTCCGGGTCCAAGCCGGTCATTTCGCAGTCCAGCCAGACGAGGTTCTGGTCTGATTTTTTGAGTGTGGTTTCAATTTCGGGCATGCCGCGATTCTCGCTGATCGCCTAAACTGCCCGCTATGACCGACTATTCGCTTGTTTTCACCGGGGTGTTCTCGGCTTTGCTGGTGCTGGGCTTGCTGACCAGGTTCTATCTGGCGTCGCGGCAGATCCGCCATGTAGCGCGCCACCGCGACGCCGTGCCGGAGGCCTTTGCGGACACCATCTCGCTTGAAGCCCACCAGAAAGCCGCCGACTACACCATCGCCAAGGCGCGCTTCGGCATGCTGGAAATGGCCTTCGCCGCCGCCGTGCTGCTGGGCTGGACCCTGCTGGGCGGCATCGACACGCTGAACCAGGCACTGGCCGGCTCCAGCCTCTCCGCCTGGGGTGCGCTGGCGCCGCAACTGGCTTTGCTGGCCGCCTTCGGCCTCATCAGCGGTGTGCTGGACTTGCCTTTCACGCTGTACAGCACCTTCCGCATCGAGGAGCAATTTGGTTTCAACAAAATGACCTTCAAGCTCTGGCTGGCCGATCTCCTGAAATCCACACTGGTGGGGCTGGTCATAGGCCTGCCCATCGTGGCGCTGATCCTGTGGCTCATGGGCAGCGCGGGGCGCCTGTGGTGGCTCTGGGCCTGGGGCGCCTGGATGGGTTTTAACCTGCTGGTGCTGGTGCTCTACCCCACCGTGATCGCGCCGCTGTTCAACAAGTTCAAGCCGCTGGAAGATGAGGCGCTGAAGGCGCGCGTGACAGCCCTGATGCAACGTTGCGGCTTCGCGGCCAAAGGCCTGTTCGTCATGGACGGCAGCAAGCGCTCAGCCCATGCCAACGCCTACTTCACCGGCTTCGGCGCGGCCAAGCGTGTCGTGTTTTACGACACCCTGCTCAAGCAACTGAGCCCCGGCGAAGTCGATGCCGTGCTGGCGCACGAGCTGGGCCATTTCAAGCACAAACACATCATCAAGCGCATCGTCTCGATGTTCGCCATGAGCCTGGCCGGCTTCGCGCTGCTGGGCTGGCTGTCGTCGCAGGTCTGGTTCTATACCGGCCTCGGTGTGCGCCCGAATCTCAACGGCGCCAACGATGCGCTGGCCCTGCTGCTGTTCCTGCTGGTGGTGCCGCTTTTCAGCTTTTTCATCTCGCCGGTGTTCGCCCAGTTCTCGCGCAAGCATGAGTTCGAGGCAGATGCCTATGCAGTGGCCCAGACCGACGGCAAGGACTTGCAGAGCGCGCTGCTCAAGCTCTACAAAGACAACGCCAGTACGCTGACGCCCGATCCTGTGTTCGTGAAGTTCTATTACTCGCACCCCCCAGCCTCCGAGCGGCTGGGCCGCATGACCCCTTCCCTTGAAAGCGCCGCGACATGAGCAACCCCATTCATCAGAACCGCCGTGCCCTGAGCGCGACTGAAATCGTCACGCAACTGAGCAAGCTCAATGGCGAACAAGCCCTGGGCTGGCGCCTGATCGACGGTTCTCTGGAAAAGACCTACACCTTCCAGAATTACTACGAAACCATCGCCTTCGTGAACGCGCTCGCCTTCATCGCCAATGCCGAGGATCACCATCCCGACCTCGCGGTGAGCTACGGAAAATGCACGGTGCGCTTCAACACGCACGATGTCGACGGCGTCTCCATCAGCGATTTTTTCTGCGCGTCCAAGGCAGACGCCCTGTTCGTTTGAGCAAACCGCAACGCCCCGCCGCGGCCCCCGTGGCGGGAACGCAGCCAGGCCTTGTGGTGGCTGGCTTCGGCCGCCATGTGCTGGTGGAAACCGAGACCGGCGAGCGCCTGATCTGCCACCCGCGCGGCAAAAAAAGCCAGGCTGTGGTCGGCGACCGCATCCGCTGGCTGCCTTCTGAAGATGAGGGCACCATCGAAAAAATCGAGGAGCGCCGCAACCTGTTTTACCGGCAGGACGAGATGCGCACCAAGTCCTTCGCGGCCAACCTGGACCTGGTGCTGATCCTGATCGCCGCCGAGCCTGAATTCTCTGAAAGCCAGCTGACACGCGCCTTGATCGCCGCCGAAGCCGAAGGCATCGCGCCTGTCATTGCGCTGAACAAAAGCGACCTGGGCGAGCCTTTCACGCGCGCCTGGGCGAAGCTGGCGCCCTACCGAACCATGGGCTACCGCATGCTCTCGCTGGCGATCAAGCCGAAACTGGAAGGACCCGCGAGCGAAGGACAGACCACGGAATTGCTGGAACTGCTGCGCGGAAAAAAGACCCTGGTGCTGGGCCCCTCCGGCGCCGGCAAAAGCAGCCTCACCAACCTGCTGGTGCCGCAGGCCAAAGTGTTGACCGCCGAGATCTCCCAGGCGCTCAACTCGGGCAAGCACACGACGACCAGCACCACGCTTTACTGGATCGACGAGGCGAAAACCTCCGCGCTGATCGACTCTCCGGGCTTTCAGGAATTTGGCCTCAACCATATCGAGCCCATGCAACTGGCCACGCTGATGCCCGACCTCAAGGCCCATGCCCAGGACTGCAAGTTCTACAACTGCACTCACCTGCATGAGCCGGGTTGTGGCGTGATCACGGAAGTCAACGCGACAGACCACCCGAGCAGTATCAGTGCCAGCCGCTACCGCTTGTACGGCGAGCTGTTCGCCGAGCTGTCACAGAGCCGCTACTGACCGGTTCAGCCCAGCAGGCGTGCCAGCGTCAGCAGCGCCAGCAACACCATCCAGAGCACCACGGAGCGCCACACCAGCCCCACGATGCTGCGCAGGTGCGCGATTTCGGGTTCGCGGCCCGGTGTGGCCTCGGTGGCGATGCTGTCTTCCGAGTCCAGCCCGCCGGCCTGGAAACCCTGGGAGGTATTCGGCGAAAACGTGGCCTTGAGCGCCTCGCCGCCCAGGCGCACATTCACCGCGCCGGAGGTGGCGGCCAGGATGATGCCGTCGTTGCGGTTCTCGGCGGCGGCCGGCGCATTGGCCGCAAAGCGCTGCGTGTAATTGCGCCAGGCGTCGATGGCATCCTCAAAGCTGCCGACCACCGCAAAGCCCAGCGAGGTGACGCGCGCAGGCACAAAATCAATCACGCCCCAGGCACGGCTGGCCGCGAGCTGCAGCGCCATGCTGGCGCCCTCGCCCGCTGCCGCCGCCGTTTTGCGCTTGTAGGCCCAATAACGAGAAACGAATTCGCTCATGCGGTAGAGCACCGCCCCGGCGGGGCCCAGGCCCAGCGCGGCCAGCACCGAAAACCAGGCCAGCACGCCGAACACATGGCGGTGCGCCGCCAGCACCGAATACTCAATGACGTGGCGCACGATTTCGCTGCGCGGCAGTTCGCTGGCGTCCACCTGGCGCCATTGCGCAAGCAGCTCGCGCGCCGTGGCTTCGTCGCCGTCATCCAGCGCATCGCGTATGTCGGTGAAGTAATGGCTGAACTGGCGAAAGCCCAAGGTGACGTAGAGGATGGCCACGTTCCAGGCGAAAGCCAATACGATATTGATGTTCCAGAGCAGCCAGTGGATCAGCATGGTGACCAGCGCCGGCCCAAGGACGGCAACCGTCCAGGCGATCCAGCCATGGTGGGGTCTGCCGGCGTCCAGGCTTCGGTTGGTCCAGCGCGCCCATCCGCGAAAGCCTGCATGAACCCAATTACCGCGGGCCAGTGGTCGGGCCTGTTCGATGATGAGGGCAAACAAAACGGCGAGAAAGCTCATTCTCGAATGATAACTGGCCCCCACGGTCGCGCACTGCGTGTCGCTCCCTGCCCCCCGAGGGGGCCGCCCGCCTGTGGCCCGGCAAAGCCGGATCCACGGCTCATGCCGGGTTGAAGATTCAGGGCGTATGCAGCGAGGGTATTTCACCAGCGGGGGCCGCGGGTCCGGCTTTGCCGGCCCCAGGCGCCGCCCCCTTCGAGGGGGGAACAGGCTACACGCAGTGAGCCTGGACGGGGGTGTTACGCAGCTAGGAATCGATAGAGATTGCGCAGCATGCCGGCGGTGGCGCCCCAGATGAAGCGTTCCCTGGCTTCGCTGGTGTCGCCTTCGCCCGAGATGTCGGAGTACGGCATGGACAGCCACTGCCGCAGGACACCGTCGAATTCGACTTCGTGGCGGCGGTGGTGGGCGGGGTTCATCAGGTAGCCCAAAGGCACTTCGAACACGTCGGCGACTTCGCCGGGATTGGGTTGCAGCGCGAAGCCGGGTTTCACCAGAGCCACCACGGGTGTGATGATGAAGGCGGTCCCCGTGACGTAGGTGGGCAGGGTTCCCAGCACCTCCACGTGGCCGCGCGGCAGGCCGATTTCTTCGTGGGCTTCACGCAGGGCGGTGTCGACGGCATCGCGGTCGGTGTCGTCGGTGCGGCCGCCCGGCAAGGCCACCTGGCCGGAATGCGTGGAGAGGTTGGTGGTGCGCTCGGTCAGCAGCAAAGTCACTTCATCGCGCATGACCAGGGGCACCAGCACGGCCGCCAGCGCCGGCGTGCGGTCGGTGAATTTTTTCTCGACGCTGTGCTCGGGGGTCCAGACCGGCGGATGCCGGAAGCGCTCACGCAGGGCCTGCGGCGACAACCGATCCAGCGGCACACCCGCGAGGTGGTCGTCAATGCCCAGCACCGGAATGCTGCGCGGGTCAAACTTGGGCAGCGGCTTGAAGGAGTTCATGGGCGCGTGGGCTTGAGCGGGCTGTGTGGTGGCAAAGGCTGCGGACACAAAAAAAGCCGCTCGGTGAGCGGCTTTTCCAAGGGGCTGTTCGGGCTGCCCTGCATTCCGGTAACACCGGAGCGGCAGATCAGGCGCCCAGCTTTTCCTTGATACGTGCGGATTTGCCGCTGCGGCTGCGCAGGTAGTACAGCTTGGCGCGACGCACATCACCGCGGCGCTTGACTTCAATCTTGGCGATCAGCGGGCTGTACACCTGGAAGGTGCGCTCGACGCCTTCGCCATTGGAGATCTTGCGAACGATGAAGCTGGAGTTCAGGCCGCGATTGCGCTTGGCAATCACCACGCCTTCAAAAGCCTGCACGCGCTTGCGGGTGCCTTCAACCACGTTCACGCTGACAATGACGGTGTCGCCAGGGGCGTATGCGGGGATGGTCTTGTTGAGGCGGGAAATTTCTTCCTGCTCGAGGGTCTGGATCAGATTCATGATTTTTCCATCTAACTTTTTCGTTCATGCACGCGCTACGCTAAAGACCGCAAATCCATGGATTCACCCGAAGATGATTCAGATGGTTGCAGTGGCCGCCAGAGGATCGAAAAGCCTTTGATTATAGCAAGCCGGGGCTTTCTCAAGCATCCTTGTCCGGGTTTTCGACCAAATCGGCCAGAAAAGCCTCGTCGCTTTCGCTTAAATAGCCACTCTCCCGCGCTTTTTGCACCAACTCGGGGCGTTCATGCTGGGTCAACGCCAAGCGCCGCTCGCGCCGCCAGCGTTCGATGTGGGCGTGGTTTCCTGACATCAGGGTGGTGGGTACGGGCTGGCCGCGCCAGTTTTCGGGCCGGGTGTAGTGCGGGCAGTCCAGCAGCCCGTCAAGCGCCGGGTTAAAGCTGTCGAACTGGTGGCTGCCCTCGTCGTTAAGCACGCCGGGCTGCAGGCGCGCCACCGCGTCGAGCAAGGCCATGGCGGCAATTTCACCGCCGGACAATACAAAGTCGCCAAGGCTGATTTGCAGGTCCACATGGGCATTGATGAAGCGCTGGTCCAGCCCCTCATAACGACCGCAGACCAGCACCGCACCGGCGCTGGCCGACCAGCTTTCGACGCCGGCATGGTCCAAGGCTTTACCTACCGGCGAAAACAGCACCGTAGGCACCTTGGGCGCGCCAGCGGCGGCCTGGTCGGCGTGTACGGCAGCCAGGCACAGGGCGAGCGGCTCGGCCATCATCACCATGCCGGGGCCGCCGCCAAAAGGCCGGTCGTCCACCCGGCGGTAATTGCCGTCGGCAAAATCGCGGGGGTTCCAGAGCTTGACCTCCACCAGCCCCGATTCATAGGCGCGGCGCGTGACGCCGCTGGCCAGGAAAGGCGCAAAAAGCTCGGGGAACAGGGTGATCAGGTCAAAGCGCATGGGAAGGCTATTTTGCGCGAGCCGGGCGCCGAGGGGAAATAGACCTGGAAAGGCCCCGAAATAGACCTCGGAAAGCGGCAGGACTCAGTAGTCGGGCTGCCAGTCCACAGTGATGCATTTGCCGGCGATATCGACGGTGTCGACATAGACCGAGACAAAGGGAATCATGCGTTCGGCGGTGCCGCTGCTGCCATCTTCCTGCTGGACGGGGTACTCGACGCACAGCACGGAATGCGGGCCGGTGGCCATCAGGTCGCGGACCAGGCCCAGGTCAACGCCTTCGCGATTGACTACCTTCAGGCCTATCAGGTCGACCCAGTAGTACTCGTCTTTGGACGCGGCGGGAAAGCTGCTGCGCGGCAAAAAGATGCGGGCGCCACGCAAGGACTCGGCGGCATTGCGGTCATCCAGGCCGACAAACTTGGCGACGATGGAATCGGAATGGACTTTGGCCTCGTCGACACTGAGCGTGACGGTGCCGGAGAACACGGTGAAACCCGGTCGGAATTTGGCGTCAGGTGCCTGCAGAAACCAGGATTTGGCCGCGAAAAGCGCCTCTGGATCGGTGCTGTGCGGCAGGATTTTCACCCAGCCCTTGACGCCCCAGGCATCCAGGATGCGCCCGACTTCGATGGCGTCGGCCGGAAGGCTTGAGGGTGTCAAGCCTGCCGACGGCTGAAGGCCGGGCTGCATCAAACTTCTAAAACTCAGGCCGTCTTGACGGCAGCCGTAGCACCCTGCTTGACCAGGCGCTCAACGGTCGGCGACGGCTGTGCGCCGACGCTGATCCAGTGGGTCAGGCGGTCTTGCGCAATGCGCAGGCCCTCTTCGCCACCTTTGGCGATCGGGTTGTAAAAACCGATGCGCTCGATGAAACGGCCGTCGCGGCGAACGCGTTTGTCAGCCACAACAATATTGAAAAAAGGACGGTGCTTGGAACCGCCGCGTGCAAGTCGAATGACGACCATGATTTATCCTTCGGGTGGTGGGGCTTACCGGTAAAGTAGTTACCCCAATGTTCTGCAGCGCTTGAGACACACGACATGGCCACCCGGCCAGCGAATTGCTGCAAAGCCTGAGATTATAGCCTGCCGGACGGTTTTACCGGAAATTCGCCTTTCTCCCCCTACCCCTCCCTCGCCAAGCGCCCTCTCCATGCCCCTCATACGACCCAGCCGCGACGAAGACATTCCCGCCATCACCGCCATTTACGCCCACCACGTGTTGCACGGCACGGGAACCTTTGAAACCGAGCCGCCCAGCGCGGCCGACATGGCGGCCCGCCGGGCCGACGTGCTGTCCAAGGGCCTGCCCTACCTGGTCGCCGAGCAGGACGGCAGGATCGCCGGCTTCGCCTATGGCAACTGGTTCAAGCCGCGCCCGGCCTACCGTTTTTCGGTGGAAGATTCGATCTACCTGGCACCCGAGCAGCACCGCAAGGGCCTGGGCCGCGTGCTGTTGGCCGAATTGCTGGCGCGATTTGAAGTTGCGGGCATACGCAAGGCCATGGCCGTGATCGGCGACTCGGCCAATGCCGGCTCGGTGGGCGTGCACCGCTCGCTCGGCTTCACCGAGGTCGGCACCGTCCGTTCCTGCGGCTGGAAATTCGGCGCCTGGCGCGACATCGTCATCATGGAAAAAGTCCTGGGCGCGGGCGACACGCAGCCGCCGCCCGAGCCGCCCGCCGCATAATCGCCGCATGCAAACCGCCACAGCGTCCTCCCCCAAAGCCCCGAAAAACAAAACACTCGCCGCCTGGCTGGCCTTCATAGGCGGCCAGCTCGGGGTGCACCGCCTTTACCTGTTCGGCCTGGGCGACGTCTGGGCCTGGCTGCACCCTATCGCTGCCGCGCTGGGCTGGTGGGGTGTGGAACGTGTTCGGCAGTACGGCCAGGACGACCACCTGGCCTGGGTGCTGATTCCCCTTCTGGGCTTCACCCTGGCTGGGACAGCGCTGACCGCGATTTACTACGGCCTGATGTCCACAGAAAAATGGAACGCGCTGCACAACGCAGCCGCGCCGGAAACCAAAGCCGGCAACACCAACTGGCTGACCATAGGCGCGGTGGTATTCGCCCTGCTGTTCGGCACGATTTCACTGATGTCCAGCATCGTCTTCAGCTTCCAGCGTTACTTCGAGTACCAGGTCGAAGAAGCGAAGAAAATCAGCCAGTAGAGCCCCTCGTGTAATACGGTTGGGAGTTCAGTAAGCACAACCAGCGGGGGCCGCGGGACTGGCTTTGCCAGACCGCAGGCGCCGCCCCCTTGAGGGGGGAACAGGCTACACGCAGTGAGCCTGGACGGGGGTGCTTCAAAAAACCTGGAGACTGACCCAGTAGGCGACCGCCGCCACGAATGCCGAGGCCGGAATCGTGAAAATCCAGGCCCAGACGATGTTGCCGGCCACGCCCCAGCGCACGGCCGAGGCGCGCTGCGTGGAGCCCACGCCGACGATGGCACCGGTGATGGTGTGGGTGGTGGAAACCGGAATGCCCAGCGCGGTTGCCAGGAACAGCGTCAGCGCGCCGCCGGTTTCGGCGCAAAAGCCGCCCACGGGCTTGAGCTTGGTGATTTTCTGGCCCATGGTTTTCACGATGCGCCAGCCGCCGAACATGGTGCCGAAGCCGATGGCGATGTAACAGACGATGACCACCCAGATCGGCAGGTGCTCGGTGGTCGCCATCATCCAGACCGGCAGGCCCTGCACATTGCTGGTGGTCGCGGCGATCAGCAGCAGCCAGATGATGCCGGCCGTTTTCTGCGCGTCGTTGCCGCCATGCCCCAGACTGTAAGCTCCGGCGGACACCAGCTGAAGCCGGCGAAACCACCGGTCTGCCTTCGACGGTGTCGTCCTGCGGCACACCCAGGCCACCGCCACCATCATCAGCGAGCCCAGCAAAAAGCCCAGCAGGGGCGACACGAAAATAAAGGCCACCACTTTGAACACGCCTGAGGCGATCAGCGCGCTGGCGCCGGCCTTGGCGATCACCGCCCCGACGATGCCGCCAATCAGCGCATGCGAGGAACTGCTGGGAATGCCGTAAAACCAGGTGACGATGTTCCAGGTGATGGCCCCCATCAGCGCGCCAAACACCACATGGGTGTCGACCACCCCGGGCGCCACGATACCCTTGCCTATGGTCGCCGCCACGCTCAGGTGGAAGATGAAATAAGCGAGAAAGTTGAAGAAGGCGGCGAACAGCACCGCCTGCCCCGGCTTGAGCACGCCCGTCGACACCACCGTGGCGATCGAATTGGCCGCGTCATGAAAGCCGTTCATGAAGTCGAAGGCGATGGCCAGGAAGACCAGCAGGAACACCACCCACAGGGCGGCCTGTACGGTTTGCATGATTCAGGCGCCCGCGTTCAGGAGTTCTCGAGGACGATGCCCTCGATCAGGTTGGCCACATCCTCGCACTTGTCGGTGATGGTTTCCAGCAGTTCGTACACTGCCTTGAGCTTGATGACCTCGCGCACGTCCGGCTCCTCGCGGAACAGCCGGCTCATGGCCGAGCGCATCACGCGGTCGGCGTCGGACTCGAGCTTGTCGATTTCCTCGCAGGTCTTGAGCGCGGCTTCGGCCGTCGCGGCGTCGCTGACTTTTTCGATCAGCGCCACGGCGTCCTGCAGGCGTTCGCAGCATTTGACGCTGAGGTCGGTCAGCCGCACGATGTCTTCCGTCATGTGGCGCACGTCGTACAGCGCCATGGTTTCGGCCGAATCCTGGATCAGGTCGGCGACGTCGTCCATGGTGTTGATGAGCTTGTGGATCTGCTCGCGGTCTATCGGCGTGATGAAGGTCTTGTGCAGCGCGCGGTTGACTTCATGCGTGATGCGGTCGGCAGCGCGCTCGGCGTGGTCGACTTCGCGGTTGAAGGCTTCGCGCTTTTCCACGTCGCTGTAGTTGGCGACCAGCTTGGAAAAAGCATGCGCCGCTTCCACGATGCGTTCGGCATGCTGGTTGAACATCTCGAAAAAATTGCCTTCGCGCGGCAGCAATTTGCCAAACAGCATGTCGATTCCTCAGGAAGTAAGTCAAAAATATGACGAAAGTGTAACGCCCCCACGTTCGTTCACTGCGTGTAACTCTCTGCCCCCCGAGGGGGCCGCCCGCCTGTGGCCCGGCAAAGCCGGTTCCACGGCTCATGCTGGGTTGAAGAACTGTGTGATCAGGCGGAGCGGAAGATGAAGTAGACCGCGCCCACCATGCACAGCGCCGCCCACAGGTAGTCGAGCTTGAGCGGCTCGTTCAGGTAGAACACCGCGAAGGGCACAAACACGCTGAGGGTGATGACCTCCTGCATGATCTTGAGCTGGCCGACGCTGAACTGGGTGAAGCCTATGCGGTTGCCGGGCACCTGCAGCAGGTATTCAAACAGGGCGATGCCCCAGCTGATCAGTGCTGCGATGTACCAGGGCGAAGTCGCGAGGTTCTTCAGGTGGCCGTACCAGGCGAAGGTCATGAAGACGTTGGACAGCAGCAGCAGGCCTATGGTCTGCGCCGACACGGGCAAGGACTGGAGGAATTGCATCAAAGGACTCCGGGACAGGCGTCAGCCGAAATGGCCGACCAAAATCAACACCACGGTCAGCGTGACCAGGGCCAACGCGGTGGACACCACCACGCTGGCGGTGATCAGCTCTTCGGCGACCTTGTAGCGCTGGGAAAACAAAAACACGTTGGCGCCAATCGGCAGGGCCGAAGCCACCACCATCACCGACATGGGCACGCCGCTCACGCCCAGCAGCCGGCACAGGCCGAACACCAGCAGCGGGTGCAACAGGTTCTTCACCCCGGCCAAGGCCAGCGCCTGGCGCCAGTGCTCCCCCACACGCGTGTTGGCCAGGGTGACACCCACCAGCACCAGCGCCAGCGGGCCGAAGGCGCCGGCCATGAGTTCCAGCGGTTTGTCGACGACGGCGGGAATCGTGAAACCAGTCTGCGCGAACAGCAGGCCGGCGATGATGGGCAGCGGCACCGGATGCAGCAGCGCGTTTTTCACGGCCATCATCACGGTGGCCACGGGGTGGCGCGGCGCGCTGGTCATCTCGTCGCTGGTGCCCAGCTTCTGTTCATGGGCCACCGCGAGCTCCAGCACCACCGTGGCGCTGGTCAGCAGCACCAGCGAGTGCACTGAGACCAGCGTGAACAGCGTGACCAGCCCCTCGGGCCCGTACATCAGGCCAATCAGCGCGATGCCGATCATCACGGTGTTGGAGAAGGTGTTGGCCAGCGCCAGCACGGCCGCACGGCGGTTAAAACCCTGTACCAGCAAGGTGCCGCCGAAGAGCACGATGACCGCCAGAAAGTAAGCCAGCACCGGCTTGAAATCAAGCTGCTCGACGCGCACCCGGCTCATGGTGCGAAACAGCAGCGCCGGCGTGAGCAGCAGAAAGATCAGGTTGGACAGGTCCTTGATGGCATCCGCCCTGATCCACTGCGCCCGGCCGGCGAAAAAACCCGCGGCAATCAACAGCACAACCGGGAACAGGGACTCAAAGACCAGCGGGTTCATTGGCGCAATCTTAGCTTGCCGTCCCTGGCCCTCTGCTCCCGGCTGTCGCTTAAAACGCCAGCTGCATGCCTACCTTCAGGCTGCGCCCCGGCAGCGGCGCCTTCGGGAACGCCGTGGTCGTCAGCACCGACGCTGCGCTGTAGGCCAGCTGGTTGGTCAGGTTGTCAACCTTGGCATACCAGAGGATGTTGCTGGCGCCAGCCTTCATGCGGTAGGTGGCGGCCAGGTTCCACAGCGTGTAAGCCGCTGTCGCGCGCTGGCCGTCGGCCACGCGGTTTTGCGCCATCGAATGGTCAAAACCTATGCTGCTGCCCCAAGGCCCGCTGGCCCAGACCAGGCTGGCGCCCACACGCGCCGGCGCGATGCGCGGCAGTGGCTGGCCGTTGCTGAGGTTGGTGGCGCGCACCACATCGCCGCGCAGGGCCAGGTCCACGCTGGAGGCACCTTCGAGCAGGCGGATGTTGCCACTGGCTTCCAGGCCGACAAAACGCGCGCGAACGCCGGTGTAGGCGAACTCCGGAAGAATGCTGTTGTCGGGGTTTGTATCGTCCACGCCGTCGCCGTCCAGGTCGGCCGGGTTGAGCGCGCCGTCTTCCTGTCCAAAAGTGTTGCCTGTGGCCAGCAGGCCAATGTAGTTCTTGAAGCGGTGCACATAGGCATTGGCGCTGAAGCTGTTGGCGCCCGACTTCCAGTTGGCGCCCACGTCCAGGCTGGTGGACTTTTCCTTGCCCAGCGTGGGGTCGCCGGTTTCCCAGGCTTTGGTCGCCACGTGCGGGCCCTGGGCGAAGAGTTCGTAGTCCTTGGGCGCGCGTTCGGTGTACGCCAGGTTGCTGGTGAGCTGCCATCCTGGCGCCGCATTCCACAAGGCGCCGAGCGCATAGCTGTGCGGCGTGAAGTCGCGCGTCGAAGGCGCAAAGCGCGCCACCAGCGGATTGCCCAACGACTCCACCTTGACCGACTCCAGCCGCCCGCCAAAACTCAGCTTGCCCCAGCTGGTGGCGTATTCCTCATACGCAAACAAAGCGTTCTGCGAGGTCTTGCTGTAAGGCGCGAAGGCCTCGGCGCCGTCGGCCGAGAAGCGATTGTTCTCGGACTGAAAGCCGACCAGGCCCTCCAGGTTTCCGATGCGTGCATGGCGCGCCTCCAGCCGGAAATCGCTGCCCTTGTTCTTGAACACGGTACCGGGATCGGGGCCCTCGAACTCGGTGTGCTGGTAATCGGTATGGCTCAACTGGCCCCTGACGCTCTTGATAAAACCGCCCAGGTCGCGCACCTCGCCTTCCAGCGCCACGCGGTTGGATTTCATATCAATCGTCACGTCGTCTTCGGCCACGGTGCCGTAATTGTTGCGGTAGGTGCTGACCGACGCGCCCAGGTAGCCATGGTCAAAAAACAGCGAGCCGCCAGCCGCGCCGCCATGCACCTTGCTGTCCGAGTTGCAGATGCGGTTGGTGAAGGTGTTGATGCCGCCCTTGCCGCAGGCCAGGTCGGTGGGCACTTTCACGTCGCCGGTCTCGCGGTTGAAAACATCCACATGCAAGGCATAACGGTTGTTGCCGCCTTCAAGCAGCACACCGCTGCTTTTTTCGCGGTTGCCGCTGGCCAGGCCCAGGTCGACCTTGCYGCCCACGCCGCCTTTTTCATCGAACAGGGGCTCGCGCGGGATGCGGTTGTCGATCACATTGACCACGCCGCCCACAGCGCTGCCGCCGTAGAGCAAAGCACCGGGGCCTCGCAGTACCTCGACGCGTTCAATGCTGATCGGGTCGCTGGTGACGGCATGGTCGTAGCTCAGGCTGGAGGCGTCCAGCGTCGCGCCACCGTTGCCCAGGATACGGATGCGGTCGCCGTCCAGGCCGCGGATGATGGGCCGGCTGGCGTTAGGCCCGAAGTAGGTGCTGCTCACGCCGGGCACGCCGTCCAGCGTTTCGCCCAGCGTGGTTTTGCTGCGCAGCAGCAGCCCGGTGCCCGAATACTGCGCGGCCGGCGCGATCAGGTCTGTGGCGCCCAGCGGATTGCCGGTGACGGTGACTTCCTTCAGGCTGGAGGCGGGCATGGATGCCGGCGCGGCGGTCTGGGCACTCGCCAGACCGCAGGAAAGCGTTGCCGCAGCGCAGAGCGCGCGGCTGATAAAAGGTGGTTTCATGGTGACTCGCTGAATCGGGAAAAATCAAAAAGGCATGGCTGCGCCTGGCCTGGCGGCCGGAGCGAAGCAAACGAGGGAGATTCAGCGAGTGGGAGGCGGGCCGCGCGCGTCAAACAGCGCCGCCCAGCGGGCGAGCGCTTCGCCGCGGGAGATATCAAAAGCCAGGCTGGAAAGCACCAGCGGCAAATTCAGCATGGGCAGCGTAGGCGCCGCCTGGCCGTGGCTGGCCTGGTCAAACAGGCGGCAGTCCGAATCGCCGTCATGCGAAGCAAACAGCGAGGCCAGCCAGCCGCCCTCATCCTGCTCTTCGGCATGCGCCAGCGCGGCGTGCTCAGGGTGGTGGCTGTCCTGGTGCGCATGTACATGCGCATGCAGATGCGCCTGCGGGCCATGCACCACGCCGTGCATCAGCCCCAGCAATTGCGCGAGTAAAAGCGAGGCGACCAGCAACCAGACCAGGGCCCCGGCGAAACCTGAACTCCGGCGTTTATTTGACGCTGCTGGCATCCGTAATGCGGTAGTAAAGGCCGTAGGCGTCGTCATTGAGGACGAGGAAACGCCCTTCCACCACCACCGGCTCCATGCTGTACTTCACCGGCGTCTTGGTCTTGACCTCGACCATGCTCTCGGGCCCGCCCGGCAGGCAAAAAGCGCAGGTCAGCGGCACCGAGGACAGCAGGAAATGTTTCTGTTTTTCGCCCGGATCCAGCGGCATCATGAAACCCTGGATGCGCTGGGTTTTCTGGTTCAGCGCCATCTGGTCCAGGGTGAAGACCGGCAGGATGCGGTTCTTCTCGTTTTTGGTTTTCACCGCCGTCAGCACCGACCAGGGCACCACGTCGCCGCGGGCCGCCAACGGCGGGAACGGGCTGTTGGCGCCATGCACGCCCGCGCCCTGGCCCACCGGCAGGTCAAAACCCGGCGCTGCGGCAGCCGGCTTGGCACCACCCGCCACCGGCGAAGACAGGGTCTGCGCCTGCAGGCTTGCGACGGTGAAGGACAGGCTGCAGGCCAACGCGAAGGCGCGGCCCAGGCAATTGCGAAGAATGGGGTTCATGCGGGCTCCTGGAGACAGGCACGGTTCCAGAGCGGCTGATTCGCCGCTCAGTGGACGTGCTTCATGCCGCAGTATTTCCCGACAGCCAGCCCTTTGCAAGCGGCTTGCAGTTCTTTTTCGCAAACCTCGTCTTTTTTGCCCGACTCCAGGCACTTGGCCGCGGCTTCGTGGGCGGCGGCCATGGCGCGGTGGCGCTGGATGTCTTCCTTGGTTTCCTTATCGCTGTGCTGCGCGTAGGCCAGCGAAAAGCTGGCGCTCAGGGCCAGCGCGGCCACACCGCTCAGGACGGGCGAGAGTTTGAGGAATTGCTGGACGGAATGAAGGCTTGGCATAAAAAATTACCTTGATTGGAGAAGTTCAAACACATTGACCCGGTAGGCCTCCCAGGCGGGCAGCAGCGCGGACGCCAGCGCCACCCCCAGGGCCAATACCGGCACACTCACCAGTTCGACCGGCCACGACATCGCACCGATCAACACGGACTTTTCAAGCTGCAGCGTCCAGGCCAGCAAGGCCGTCAGGCCCTGGCCCGCCAGCACGCCCAGCACGGTGGCCAGCAAGGCCAGCCACAAGGCCTCGCAGAGCAGCAGGCCCGCCACCTTGCCCGGCGGCGCGCCCAGCATGCGCAGCAGCGCCAGGTCGGCCCGGCGCTCGCGCACCGCGCCCCACAGTGCGATGAATACACTCAGGCCGGCGGTGAGCAGCAGCACGCCGGCCAACGCGCGCAGCACGTCCGTGCCCACACCCACCATGCTGAGCAGGCGCGTGATCTCCAGCGCCGGCGCGGCGGCCTGCATCTCGGTGCTGCTGTTGATGTAGCGCGGGAAGGTCACCGCCGCCAGCGGCGTTTTGTATTGGATCAGCGCCAGCGTGATTTCGCGGTCTTCCTCCAGCACCTTGCGGTCGTCGTCATCCAGCGCGGTGTCGGTCTCATGCACCTGCCAGACCGACTCGGTGGCCGTCAGCACCAGGCGGTCCAGCACCGTGCGGCTGGGCGCCAGCACGCCGGACACCACATAGGGGCTCAGCTTGTGCTCCTCGCCCCCGCCGCCCAGCCCGTGCGTGCCGGTGAAGCTGTCGCCCACTTTCAGGCCGGTCTGCTGCGCGACCTGCGCGCCTATCACCGCCTGCATGGGCTTGGCCCACAGCGTGCCCTGGACCAACTGCGCGTCGTAGTGGCTGATGTAGTCGGGTGTGGTGCCCACAATGCGAAAGCCGCGAAAGCTGTCGCCCAGGCTGATGGGAATGATCTTGGCGACCTGCGGATGCTTTTCGAGCTCCTTTACCGCGGCCAGCGGCACATTGCCGGTCGGCACGTCGAGGTGGAACACCCCCGAAAGAATCAGCTGCATGGGGCTGCCCTTGGCGCCCACCACCACGTCGATGCCGGCCAGGTCGCGGTCAAAAGCCTGGTTGATCTGGTGGCCGACCAGTAGCAGGAAAGTGATGGACGCCAGCCCCAGCGTGAGCAGCAGCAGGTTGAGCGCCGCGGCCAGCGGACGCGACCACAGGTAGCGCCAGGCGAAAACAATGGTCTTCATGGCTGGCGACGCCCCAGTTGCAAGGCCTTGAGGCCCTTTTCGTCTTTGAAAAATTCGGCCACGCGGGCATCGTGCGTGGCAATCACCAGCGTCGCGCCCTGCCGCCGCGCCGTGGCCCGCAGCAAGTCCAGCGACGCCGCGGCGGCCTCGTCGTCCAGGCTGGCCGTAGGTTCGTCGGCCAGGATCACCTGCGGCTTGAGCAGCACCGCGCGCGCCAGCGCCACGCGCTGCGCCTGGCCGCCCGACAGTTGCGCCGGCTTGCGCTGGGCCAGCGCCTGCACATCCAACGCGGCCAGTGCTTCTGCGATGCGGCCCTCGTCGGCCGGCCGGCCTGCGGCCCACTGCGCCATGGCCAGGTTGGCGTGCACGGTGAGCGCGGCGCTCAAATGCAGTTTTTGCGGCAGAAAGCCTATGGTGGCTGCCCGCCAGGCATCACCCGCGACCTTGCCCAGCGCCTTCATGGCCTGCCCCGCCACGGTGATCTCACCTTGATCGGGCGCCAGCAAACCGGCGGCCAGCGCCAGCCAGGTCGACTTGCCCGAACCCGATGCGCCGCGCAGCAGCAGCACACCGCCCTGGGCCACTTCCACGTCCTCAAAACGCAGTTCGGGGCCGCCCGCGTAGCGGTAAACAAGCTGATGCGTGCTGATCATGAAGAGGCAGCGCCCGGTGCGGTGCTCGCGCAGTCGGCGCACACGCCGCGCACAGCGAAATCCATGCTCATGCCCTGGTAGCCCAGGGCCTTGAGCGCTTCCAGCGCGGTCTGCGCGGCGCGCTCCAGGTCTTTGGCGCTGGCCTTGAGCGCGCCCGAAGAGGTGCCGGCCAGCGCTCCCGCCAGCGGGCTGTCGCGGTGGCAGCTCTGGCATTCAAAATGCGGGATCGCATGCACGCTGCTGGGCATGGCCTGGTAGCGCCGCACGCGTTTGGCATCCACCCGGCACAGCAGCAGCCCCACCTGCGTGAGCCGGTCTATCAGGCGGTACAGCGTGACGCGGTCCAGGGCCTCCTCGGCATCGCCGGCCAGCGCAGCCTGCAGTTGGGCGTGGGTGTAGCTGGTGTCGGGGTGCGCCAGCAGCCAGCCCAGCACCAGGCGCGCCGCCGCAGTGCGGCGCAGGCCGTGGGCGGAAAGCAGGGTGTCTATGGGATCGGCCGGACGGTCAGTCATGGGAAATGGGGGCTGGGGCGCAGTTTTTGAAGTGCTGCGGTTTTTGGCTAACGCAATCGAGTTGCATTATTACCGCAATTGCCCCCCGTTTCCGCTCCGGCTTTGTAAAGCTGCCAAATTTCGGACTTCAGTCCTGGTAGGGCTCGTGGCTTCTGGGCGCCAGGGGCAATTGCTCGTCCAGCGACTGGCGGTAGCGCAGGCAGCCCTGCAAAAACTGCGGCCAGTCGGGCACCACGGGCAGCGGATCCGACTTCTCCGGCAGCAGCGACCACAGCGCGGGATGGTGCCAGCACAGCTCGTGCCGTGTGCTGTCGCGATGCTCGCGAATGCCTTGGCGCAAGCGCTTCACTTCAGCGATCAGCTGTTCACGCGACAAGCTTTCAAGGTCCGCGTCCATGATGCCTCCGTAACATGACATGTTGAGGGTGAACGAACACCCTCATCATAGGCACCGCCGAAAGTGCCTGCATGCATGAAGCGTGTCAGCGGTAGATCAAACCCGACAGCTGCCATGCCAGGCGCCTGCGCACCTGCGGCAGACACGACAGCACCGACATCGCCAGGTTGCGCAGGGCACGCAGCCCGGGCCGGACCGTGGCCAGCCGCGTCAGGCGGTCAGCCAGGGCGACGATCTGGCGAGCCACGGGCCGGCGCTCCGCGGCGTAGGCATCGAGTGAGGTCTCACTGCCGGCCAATGCCTGCTCCAGTGCGCCCGCGAGGCTTATTGCGTCGAGAATCCCCGCATTCATGCCCTGGCCTCCGGCCGGGCTGTGCACATGGGCAGCGTCGCCTGCCAGCAGGATACGTCCGGCGCGGTAGCTTTCGGCCACGCGATGATGCACGCGGAAACGGGAACCCCATACCACCTCCTGCACCAAGGCGCGTTCACGCTGCGGCCCGCGTGCATCCAGAAGCCCTTGCACATAAGCGGCGTCGGGTTGCTCCGGGGCGTCGCTGACGGTGGCGACCACGCGATGCACACCGTCCGGCAGCGGGGCCAGCACCACCATGCCGGCAGGCGAGAAGTACAAGATCACCTCATCGGTCGGAAGCCCGCCGCTCAGGCGCACATCGGCCAGCACAAACGATTCACCGTAGCTGCCGCCCTTGAATGCGATGCCGGCGCTCTCGCGCACAGCGCTGTGCATGCCGTCGGCCCCCACGACAAAGCGCGCACGCATGCGGCTGCCGTCGTCCAGCGTGGCCGTCGCACCTGACGCGTCTTGCACAAGCGCGGCCAATGTGCGCGGCCGCAGTACCCGCCCACCCAGCTCCACCAGGCGCTGTAGCAACACGCTCTCCGTGACAGCCTGCGAGACCATCAGCGTGTACGGGTACTGCGTGGGCAACTGGCTGAAACCAATCGGCACAAGTACCCGGTCACGGTCGCGGATGGTGAATTGCCTAGCCTGTATACCGCGAGCGACCAGGCGCTGCGTGACGCCCAATGGCTCCAGCACTTCCAGCGTGCGGGCATGCACGACCGCCGCGCGGGAGGTGTTGGCGCCTTCAGCCTGGCGGTCGATAACGCAGGCGCGCACGCCGAGTGCCAGCAGCGAAGTCGCCAGCGTAAGACCCGTGGGGCCGGCTCCAACGATCAGGACGTCGGTGTCGAAGCCCGTGGACGAAGCGGGGAAATTGAGATTGATCGAGGGAAAAGTCATGATTACTCCAAAAAGTCAACAAGTGTTGGTCAACAACCGTTGGCAATCATAATTAATACCTCGAAAAAAGTCAACAAGTGTTGGCCTATACTTGTTGGCATGACTGAAACAGCCCCCATTCCACCCCCTCCCCGCCGCTCCGACGCCACCAAGTCCGCCATCCTGGCGGCCGCGCGCGAGCAGTTTGCCGCCAGCGGTTACCAGGCCGCGACAATCCGTTCCATTGCAACGGCGGCCGAGATCGACCCCGCCATGGTCATGCGCTATTTCGGCAACAAGGAGAAGTTGTTTGCAGCAGCAGCCGAGTTCGATTTGCGCCTGCCCGACCTGAGCGATATGCCGCGCAAAGACGTGGGTGTCGCGCTGGTGGAGCATTTCCTGAACCGCTGGGAAGACGACGAAACACTGATGGCCCTGCTGCGTACTGCCGTCACCAACGAGGCGGCTGCCGCGCGCCTGCAGGAAATCTTTGCCACGCAGATGGCCCCCTTGATTGCCAAGCTCAGCGGCGAGCCGCGCGCGGCAGCCGCCACGCGCGCAGGGCTGATCGCCTCGCAGATTCTGGGGCTGGCCTTGTGCCGCTATGTCCTCAAGTTGCCGCCGGTGGTCGGACTAAAGCGCGCAGACATCGTGCGCCGTGTGGGCGCCACCATCCAGGCCTACCTGTACGACAAGTGGGACAACAACTGAATCCCGTTGACTGCCACCGGTCGCCCACACGGCGGAAAGGAAAAATCCCTCAGGTTTCAGGACGTGTATCCGGCCATGCAACAGGCCGTTTCGGCGCTGGCTTTCCGTTGCCGCTGACCGTGGCCAGCCCGCCAAACAGCAGGATCAGCGCCAGCCAGCCCAGCATCACATCCCAGAAGTGCTTGACCAGGAAATAAGGCGCCAGCAAGGTGGTGAACCAGTAGCTGAGCGGCCCAAAGCGCTCGCTGACCGCGCCACCACCGCCGTAGCCGCAGCGTATGGCCGGGGTGTCAAAGCCGGCCGATGAGCAGCCCACCCATGACAAAACTTTGGCCGAGGTGAACATGCTCAGCACGGGTGTGCCGAAAGCAATGGCAAAAAGCACAAGGCCGATGAGCAGCGCCAGGAAAAGGGTTTTGCAGGCAGCGTGCATACGGAATTCTTGCTGAGGTGCTTTCTGGATTTTGTTGAGCCGCGTCGCGGTCTTGACCACGATTGGGGCTAATGTATACCGTGAATCAGCGGCAGCAATCCGGCCCTGCGCTATAACGTCATATGAACGCGGCATGGCCCGGCACCAGCCGGAAGATCCGCCCTCCTCATATTCATCCCACGGTAAACCCCATGTCCCCCAAACACCCCACCCACCTGCGCGCCCACACCTACCACGGCCTGGCTCCCGGCCCGCGGCTGCTGGTCACCGGCGCCGTGCACGGCAACGAAACCTGCGGCACGCGGGCCATCACGCAGTTGCTTGAAGAAATCGACGGCGGCGCGCTGGCCATAGAACGCGGCATCGTGACTTTTGTGCCGGTGACCAACCCGCTGGCCTACAGCCTCAAACAGCGCATGGGCGAGCGCAACCTCAACCGCAACATGGCGCCCAGCGCGATCCCGCAGGATTTCGAGGACCGCATCGCCAATGTGCTGTGCCCGCTGCTGGACGCGCACGACGTGCTGCTGGACCTGCACTCCTTCCACACCGGCGGCGCGCCTTTTGTCATGATCGGCCCGCAGAACAACCACGGTCCGCTGGAGCCCTTTTCCCATGCAGCCGAGGAAATGCAGCTGGCGCTGCACACCGGGCCGCACCGCATCGTCGAAGGCTGGCTGGAGACCTATGCGCGCGGCGTCAAGCGGCGCACGGCGGCGGCCGAAGCAGGCGAAGCCAGCCGCGCCCAAAGCCTGGTGACCGACCCGAACTACGGCGTGGGCACGACCGAGTACATGCGCTCGCGCGGCGGCTACGGAGTGACGCTGGAATGCGGCCAGCATGAAGACCCGCAGGCAGTGCTGGTGGCGCGCTACGCGATTTTGCAGACCCTGGGTTTGCTGGGCCTGGTGGCGCAGCCTGCCGCGCCGGTTCCCATGGAGCGCGAAATCCTGCGCCTGGTCGATGTCATGGACCGCGAGCATGAGGGCGACAGCTTCACCCGCGAGTGGCGCAGCTTTGATGCGGTGAAGGCCGGCGAAGCGATAGGCACGCGGCACGGCGGCGAAGCCGTCACCGCGCCGGCCGACGGTTTTGTGGTGTTTCCGAATCCGCGCGGCGAGGTCGGCCAGGAGTGGTTTTACTTCGCGCAGCGGCGCGTGTAAGAACCCTGAACAACCTTATCCGCAGATAGACAGCGCCAGCTTCAGTCCTTCACGCGCGAGGCAAAGGTCTTGCGGAATTTCTCGACCTTGGGGCCGACCACAAAAGCGCAATAACCCTGGTTGGGGTTGTTCTCGAAATAGTCCTGATGGTAGGCCTCGGCCGGCCAGTAGTTTTCCACCGGCAGCACCTCAGTGACGATGGGCTTGCCGAAAAGCTTGTCCTGGCTGGCCTGGCGTATGAAGTCGTCTATGACGTCCTTCTGCTCGGGCGTCGAGTAATAAATGCCGCTGCGGTACTGCGTGCCGGCGTCATTGCCCTGGCGATTCAGGCTGGTCGGGTCGTGGATCACAAAAAAGATCTCGAGGATTTCCTTGAGCGTGATCTCCGCCGGGTCATACGTCAGCTTGACCACCTCGTTGCTGCCGGTGCGGCCGGTGCAGACTTCCTCATAGCTGGGCCGCGCGGCCTGGCCGTTGCTGTAGCCTGACTCAACGTCGGTGACGCCGCGCACCTTGACGTAGACCGCTTCCGTGCACCAGAAGCAGCCCCCGCCCAGGGTGATGGTTTGAAGGGATGAGGACATGGCTATCTCCGCTGAAAACCGTTGGTCGTGAAAGGAGCGGAAATCTTACGCCGCGGGCCGCGCGCATGCCGTGGCCGGCGCGCTTGCCCTTGCCCGGCAGGGGCTCAATCAATTGCGGCGGCGCGCGCCCTTGCTGCGGTGCATGGGGCCGATGGCGCGGCGCATCAGCCGCAGCAGCACCAGCGCCGTGACGGCACCGGCGACGGCCAGGCCCAGCGAGCCCATGCTGAACACCGTGTCGTTGGTCTTGCCGTGGCTGAGGATGGCGGCCACGAAGTCGCCGCCTATGTAGGCACCGAACACGCCGACACCCAGGTTTTCGAGGATAAGGATTTTTTCGCGGGTGCCCGCGAGCAAGCAGGCGGCGCCGCCGAAGAGGGCACCCACCACACACCAGATATACGGGTTGATGCCGTTCTCCTGAAGACTATGAACTGCCCCATGGTGGCAGTTTTGGGCCCCCAGCGGTGGACATACTTTCCGCAAGGTCTTTCGTCGGGGCCGGCTCTTCAGCCCTTCGCCGCCGGCGCCATCGCGCGCACCGCCTTGACAAAAGCCGCCAGCGCCTGGTGGTCGCGCGCGGTCTTCCAGAGGCAGTGCGTGTCGTAAGGCGTGGTGGCCGCATCCAGCGGCACAAAGGCCGCGCCAGCCATGGCCGACTGCCGCAGCGCGGCCGGCACCAGGGCCACGCCCATGCCCTGCGACACCAGCGAGACCACGCTGAGCCAATGCCGCAGTTCGTAGCGCATCTCGGGGTAAAAGCCGGCTTCGGTGCAGATCGCCAGGATGCGCTCGTGGTAATCGGGCGAGACCGCACGTGACACCACCGCAAAGGGCTGGCCCTGCAGGGCTGAAAGCGACAGCGAGCGCTTGCGCGCCAGCGCATGGCCCGCCGGCAGGCAGGCGACAAAGGCCTGGCTGGACACCAGGATTTGCGACAGCTCGGGCGGCACGCGCGTGGTGTGCACAAAGCCCAGGTCCAGCCGGTCCTGTGCCAGTTCAACCAGCTGCTCGCTGGAGCTGAGCTCTTTCAGCGTGAGTCGCAGCAAGGGGTGCTCAGCCTGGAAACGCTCCAGGATGGCGGGCAGGCCGCTGTAAAGCATGGTGCCCGAAAAGCCTATGGCCAGGCTGCCCGCCATGCCCTGCCCCACGTCGCGCGCATGGCCGGCGGCCTGCGCGGCCTGGTCCAGCAGGGCGCGCGCCGCCGGCACAAAAGCCTGGCCCGCGGCCGTCAGGGTGACCTGCTTGCTGCTGCGCGTGAACAGCTTCGCGCCTATGGAGGCCTCCAGCTGCTGGATGTTCAGCGACAGCGGCGGCTGCGAGATCGACAGGCGCCGCGCGGCGCGGCCGAAGTGCAGCTCTTCGGCCAGGACCAAAAAATAGCGGATGTGGCGGAATTCCATGAATATGTTTTTTATATCGTTGAATCGCTATTTGATATTAGACAACTATTCATGCTTGTCAAACAATCATGACTACCCGGCCGGCACGACACGCCGCGCCCTACACTGCAAGCAGGCTTTTTCCTTTCCGGAGACACAAACCATGAAAACCACCTTCAACTGGCAAGACCCGTTTTTCTTCATGGACCAGCTGAGCGACGACGAGCGTGCCATCGCCGACGCGGCCCACGCGTTCTGCCAGGAAAAGCTGCAGCCGCGCGTGCTGATGGCGGCGCGCCATGAAAAGTTCGACCGCGAGATCATGAACGAAGCCGGTGCCATGGGCTTTCTGGGCTCCACGATTGAAGGCTATGGCTGCGCCGGCCTCAACTATGTGAGCTACGGCCTGGTGGCACGCGAAGTCGAGCGCGTGGACAGCGGCTACCGCAGCGCCATCAGCGTGCAAAGCTCGCTGGTCATGCACCCCATCAACGCCTACGGCAGCGAAGCGCAGAAGCAGAAATACCTGCCCAAGCTGGCCACCGGCGAATGGGTGGGCTGCTTCGGCCTGACCGAGCCCAATCACGGCTCCGATCCGGCCAGCATGCTGACGCGGGCCAAGCCAGTGGACGGAGGCTTCATCCTCAAGGGCGCCAAGATGTGGATCACCAACAGCCCCATCGCCGACGTCTTCATCGTCTGGGCCAAGCTGCAGGATCCCGACGGCAAGGTCGGCGGCCAGGAAAGCATTCGCGGCTTTGTGCTGGAAAAAGGCATGAAGGGCCTCAGCGCCCCCAAGATCGAGGGCAAGATGAGCTTGCGCGCGTCGATCACCGGCGAGATCGTGATGGACGACGTGTTCGTGCCCGAAGCCAACCTGTTGCCCAATGTGAGCGGCCTCAAAGGTCCCTTCGGCTGCCTCAACAAGGCGCGCTACGGCATCGCCTGGGGCGCCCTGGGTGCGGCAGAAGACTGCTGGTTTCGCGCGCGCCAGTACACCCTGGACCGCCAGCAATTCGGCCGCCCGCTGGCGCAAAACCAGCTGATCCAGAAAAAGCTGGCCGACATGCAGACCGAAATCACGCTGGGCCTGCAGGCCTGCCTGCGCGTGGGCCGGCTGATGGACGAAGACAAGGCCGTGCCTGAAATGATTTCGCTGATCAAACGCAACAGCTGCGGCAAGTCGCTGGACATCGCCCGCATGGCGCGCGACATGCACGGCGGCAACGGCATCCACGACGAATACCACGTGATCCGCCACATGATCAACCTGGAAACCGTCAACACCTATGAGGGCACGCACGATGTGCACGCCCTGATCCTGGGCCGCGCGCAGACCGGCCTTCAGGCCTTCTATTAAGTAGCGCCGCTTTCCCGCCCGGCGATGGAGTTAGGCGCACTCAAGCCCGTGCTGGCGGCCCTCGCGCTGCCACCGGTCTCCTTGCTGCTGCTGGCATTGCTGGGACTGGTGCTGGCCTGGCGCAACAGGAGGAAGAGTGGGCTCACGCTGGCCACCGTTTCCGTGCTGCTGCTGGCGCTGCTCAGTTGCCACGGCAGCGCCGTCTGGCTGGCTCGCACCGTGCTGCCGCAATTCGCTCCACTCGACGTGGCCGATTTAAAGGCCCGGAAGGTTCAGGCCATCGTCATCCTGGGCGGCGATGTGCTGCCCGCGGCGCCGGAGTACGGCCGCAGCCAGCCGAGCGCGGCCACCGCCGCGCGGCTGCGCTACGGCGCCTGGCTGGCCCGGCAGTCCGGCCTGCCGCTGGCCTTTACCGGCGGAATGGGTTGGGCCGCCCACAGCACACAAACCGAACCGGAAGCCGAAGTCGCCGCCCGGGCGCTGCAACAGGACTACGGCCTGGCCCTGCGCTGGAGCGAATCGCAGTCGCGCGACACAGCAGGCAACGCACGCCTGATGGCGCCGCTGCTGCGGCAAGCCGGCGTGCAGCGCATCGCGCTGGTCACCCACGCCTGGCACATGCCGCGCGCCGTCCTGGCCTTCGAACAAGCCGGCCTGGCCGTCACACCCGCCCCCATGGGCTATGTGCTGCCGGCCCAAAGCGAGTTGCTGGAATGGCTGCCCTCGGCGCAGGGCCTGCAGGCTTCGCGCCAGGTGTTGCGCGAGGGGTTGGCGCTCTTGGTGGGACGGTTGCGGCCGGCGTGAAAACCTGTCGAAGCGCCGTCACGCTTTAACGCGCACTCACCAGAAAGGCGCAACCGGCTTCTTGACCGCCAGCTTGAGCTAAACCCGCAAAGCGGCCTCGAGAATAGGTCTTATATCCCGGCTTCGAATGGCTTCAAATCCCGCTTCTTCTATGGCTCTGCGGCGACTTTCATTGTTGACGAGATCGTCGCACTCCTCAACAAGCCTGGACGGAGCCGCCACACATATCCCGGCACGAATATCGTCCTCAATGAAAGTCTCCGGCTCAATATCAGCCACGACCGCTTTGCGGTTGGCGAACAGATAAGAAACCCGGACGATCTCGAAAATCTTGGAGGCATAAAGGTTGATGTTCACAATCAGTTTTGAGCGCGAAATCAACTCATCCCTTTCTTTTCCATACAGGCCGCACACAAAAACCGTCTTGAGCCCGAATTGGCACAGATGAAAGAATGCATCCAGCCGATCAGGTCCCGGGGTCCCGTACATCAGCACGTCAATGTCCTGAACAGGCGCTTTCGGAATCCGCGTGAGAGGCTCCGCATAACCCACCGGCACCACCCGGCAGTCCGCGTTTAATTTCCTCCAGGCCTGCGCGTTTGCTTCGCTGTAATCCCAGACCTTGCAATTCGTTGCCGCGTAAACGAGCGCCGGTTTTAGCTGAGTCGCAGCCCGAATCTGCTCGAAGTTATAAATAATTGTCGAGGGCGGCAGCTTCTCCACCACATCCATCGCAAGCATTTGAGCGCCAAAGACAATGTTCGTCGCCGACTGAGAAAATGTGTTTTCCCCGAATTCAACCGTGTGCCCCAATTCACGCAAACCCCAGATGACGGACTCAATGACTTCCTTGTAGCCATTTAATCCGTGTCCCATACCCTCGGTCCGTGTTATGTGAGTGACGTGGTAGTTCAATTGAATCCCAAAGAGTATTAAGTACGGGTGTGAAAATCGCGGACCGATCTTCATGCGATGCGGCTGACATTACCATGGCCAGCGCGGTGCCGATTGCGTCTGTCGCCTTGGCGCCGGACGCCCTCATGAGACGTGATCAAATCCAATGCAGCGGCACATCTTAACGGTGATGTAATTTCCTTTAAGGGATGATGGATGAGGGAGTACCGGTGTCCCCGGTCCCGGCGTCATCGCGCTCCTCGAGGTACGGCTTTCTTGCCCATTCGCATTTGCACCCATCGCGTGAACGGGCCCTCCACTGTGGGTTGACGGTCGGAAAGTAAGCAGATATATTACTAACCAGTCAGTCAGTAACTATGTCGCTTTCCAAACTCTTCAGCCCCAACACCGCGGTCGCCGCCAAGCGCGAGCGCCGCAAAGAAGCCCGCCCGGGCGAACTCCTGGACGCCGCGCTCGACCTTTTTGTGGAAAAAGGCTTTGCCGCGACCCGCGCCGAGGAAGTCGCCGCCCGCGCCGGGGTGTCCAAGGGCACTTTGTTCCTTTACTTCCAGAGCAAGGAAGAACTCTTCAAGGCCGTGGTGCGTGAAAACATCTCGGGCCGCTTCACCGAGTGGCGCGCCGAATTGGAAAGTTTTGAAGGCAGCAGCCCCGAATTGCTGGCCTATTGCATGAACGTCTGGTGGGAACGCGTGGGCATGACGCGCGCCTCGGGCCTGACCAAGCTGATGATGAGCGAGGCCAAGAACTTTCCCGAGCTCGCGGCTTTCTATCACCAGGAAGTCATCATGCCGGGCCACGGCCTGATCCGCAGCATCCTGCAGCGCGGCATGGACCGCGGCGAGTTCCGCACCATGGACCTGGACTACGCCGTCTATGTCGTGATCGCGCCCATGATCTTCCTGATTCTTTCCAGGCACTCCGGCGGCGTGTGCTTGAACAGCGAGAAAGATCTGGACCCCCAAAAATTCATCGCCCACCAGGTGGAAACCATCCTGAACGGCATTTCCGCACCCGCCGCCATCGCAGCCCGCGCCGGCAAGAAGGCTGCCGCATGAAGCGCTGGGCCAAGTGGGCAATCGCCGCTGTCGTCGTGCTGCTCATCGCGGGCGGCGTGCTGCGCGCGCTGGCCGCGCGCAAGGCCCAGCAGCAGGCGCTGGCCGCCAGCAGCGCGGTCAAGGACATGGGTCTGGTGGAGCTGGCCGCCACCGACGTGGTCAAGGCCCAGGTGCGCGAAGTCGTGCAGGGCTTGCCCGTCTCGGGCTCGCTCAAGGCCGTCAACTCCGCCGTCATCAAAGCCAGGGTTGCGGGCGAACTGCAGGGCCTGTCGGTGCGCGAGGGCGACGTGGTCAAGGCCGGGCAGGTGATCGCCCGCATAGACGCCGCCGAATACCAGTCGCGCGTGCGCCAGGCCCGCGAACAGGCCGAATCCGCCAAGGCCCAGGTCGACGTGGTGCAGCGCCAGTACGACAACAACAAGGCGCTGGTCGACCAGGGCTTTATTTCCAAGACCGCGCTGGACACCTCGCTGGCCAACCTCAACGCCGCCCAATCGACCTACAAGGCCGCGCTGGCCGCGACCGATGTCGCCGCCAAATCGCTGGACGACACGGTGCTCAAGGCGCCGATTTCCGGCCAGGTGTCGCAGCGCCTGGCGCAGCCCGGCGAACGGGTTGGAATAGACAGCAAGATCGTCGAAATCGTGGACCTGAGCCGGCTCGAACTCGAAGCCACGCTGAGCGCGACCGACTCCATGGACGTGCGCGTGGGCCAGAGCGCCCAGTTGCAGATTGAAGGCAGCCGCCAGCCCGTGGCCGCCGTGGTCGCGCGCATCAACCCCAGCGCACAGGCCGGCAGCCGCAGCGTGTTGGCCTACCTGAACATCGACAACCCCGGCGTTTCCGCTGCTGCCGGCGAAAACGGCGCCCCGCCACTGCGCCAAGGCCTGTTCGCCCAGGGCACGTTGGGCACATCGCGCGCCTCRCTGCTGTCGCTGCCCGTCAGCGCCGTGCGCACCGACAAGCCGGCGCCTTATGTGCAGCTCGTTGACAAGGGCGTGGTCGTGCACAAGCCTGTCGAGCTGGGCGCGCGCGGCGCCGCCGGCGGCGGCGACAGCGTGGTGGCCGTCAAAGGCCTGGAAGAAGGCGCGCTCGTCGTTCGCGGCGAAATCGGCGCGCTGCGCGAAGGCACCAAGGTGCGCTTCACGCAGTTGCCTTCCGCGCAGCCCGCCGCCAGCACGCCCGCCAAACCGGCGCCCTGAGGCTTCACGCGCATGTGGTTCACGCAGGTCAGCCTCAAGAATCCCGTGTTCGCCACCATGGTCATGCTGGCCATCGTGGTGCTGGGGCTGTTCTCCTACCAGCGCATGCAGGTCGACCAGTTTCCCAACATCGACTTCCCGGTGGTGGTGATCACCGCCGAATACCCCGGCGCCTCGCCTGAAATCGTTGAAAGCGAAGTCACCAAGAAGATTGAGGAAGGCGTCAACTCCATCGCCGGCATCAATGCGCTGACCTCGCGCAGCTACGAAGGCCAGTCCGTGGTGATCATGGAGTTCCAGCTCTATATCGACGGGCGCCGCGCCGCCGAGGACGTGCGCGAGAAAATCGCGGCCATCCGCCCCAGCTTCCGCGACGAGGTGAAAGAGCCGCGCGTGCTGCGCTTTGACCCCGCCAGCCGGGCCATCTGGTCCGTTGCAGTCCTTCCGCAATCCGGCAAGGGCAAGGCCATGGATGCCGTGGAGCTGACCAACTGGGCCGACCAGGTGCTGAAAAAACGCCTGGAGAACGTGCGCGGCGCGGGCTCGGTCACGCTGGTGGGCGGCACCAAACGCGAGATCAACGTCTACCTCAATCCGCAGGCCATGGAGTCGCTGGGCATCACGGCCGACCAGGTGGTCAATGCGGTGCGCAACGAAAACCAGGACCTGCCGGTGGGTGCCATCCGCTCGCTGCAGCAGGAGCGTGTGGTCAAGATAGACGCACGCATGAAGCGGCCCGAGGACTTCGGCAAGATCATCGTGGCGCGCAAGGGCGGGGCCGGCGGCACGGGCACGCCGGTCACCGTCGACCAGGTGGCCCGCATCGCCGACGGCGCGCAGGAGCTCGACAGCCTGGCGCTCTACAACGGCCAGCGCACCCTGTTGCTGACGGTGCAAAAAGCCCAGGACGAAAACACCATTGCCGTGGTCGACGGCCTGAACAAGGCCGTGGCCGAACTGCAGCCGCTGCTGCCGCCCGGTGCGCGGCTGGAACTCATCACCGACGGCTCGCGCCCGATACGTGTGGCGGTCGAGAACGTGCGCCGCACGCTGATCGAAGGCGCGCTGCTCACGGTGCTCATCGTCTTCCTGTTCCTCAACTCCTGGCGCTCCACCGTGATCACCGGGCTGACGCTGCCGATCTCCATCATCGGCACCTTCTTGTTCATGAATTTGTTCGGCTTCACGATCAACATGATCACGCTGATGGCGCTGTCGCTGTGCGTGGGCCTCTTGATCGACGACGCCATCGTGGTGCGCGAGAACATCGTACGCCACGTGCAGATGGGCAAGGACCCGTACCGTGCCTCGATGGACGGCACGCAGGAAATCGGCCTGGCCGTGCTGGCCACCACGTTCTCCATCGTCGCCGTGTTCCTGCCCATCGGTTTTATGGGCGGCATCATCGGCAAGTTCTTCCACGAGTTCGGCGTGACCATCGTGGCGGCGGTGCTGATCTCCATGTTCGTGAGCTTCACGCTGGACCCCATGCTCTCCAGCGTCTGGCACGACCCGGCCATTAAACATACCGTTCGGGCTGAGCCTGTCGAAGCCGGGCAGCACTTCGACAAGCTCAGTGCGAACGGAATATCTTTCTACGACAAGACCATAGGCCGCGTCACCGGCTGGTTCGACCGCGCCACCGAATCCCTGAGCAACAGCTACCAGGGCATCTTGCGCTGGTCGCTGGGCCATAAGCTGGCCACGCTGTTGCTGGCGGTGGTGATCTTTCTCACCAGCATCTTCATGGTGCCGCTGCTGGGCACCGAGTTCGTGCCCAAGGCCGACTTCTCGGAAACCACACTGAACTTCTACACGCCGGTGGGCTCTTCGCTGGAAAACACCGAGGCCAAGGCGCGACAGGTCGAGGCCATCGTGCGTGAGTTTCCCGAGGTGAAATACACGCTGGCCACGCTCAACACCGGCAACGCCCAGGGCAAGATGTACGCCAGCCTCTATGTGCGCCTGGTGGACCGCAAGGCGCGCACGCGCAGCGTCGACCAGATGTCGGGCGTGCTGCGTGAGCGGCTCAAACAGGTGCCCGGCATCACGGTGACCCACGTCGGCCTGCTCGATTCAGTGGGCGGCAACAAGCAGGTGGAGTTTTCCCTGCAGGGCACCGACCTCAAGGAGCTGGAGCGGCTCACACGCGCGGTCAGCGACAAAATCCGCGACATTCCCGGCCTGGTGGACCTGGACTCCAGCGTCAAGGCCGACAAACCGGTGATCGAGGTCGACGTGCGGCGCGACGCGGCTTCCGACCTGGGCCTGTCGGTGTCGCAGATCGCCGCCTCGCTACGCACCCTGGTGGCCGGACAGACGGTGGGCAACTGGCGCGCGCCCGACGACCAGACCTACGACGTCAACGTGCGCCTGGCGCCCGGCGCACGCACCGCTCCGCAGGACCTGGAACGCCTGCCCTTCATGAGCAGCACCATGGGCAGCAATGCCGACGGCTCCTCGCGCGTGGTGCGGCTCAACCAGGTGGCGACCGTGAAGGAAAGCACCGGGCCCAACCAGATCAACCGCCGCGACATGGCGCGCGAAGTCGCCATCAACGCCAACGTCTACAACCGCTCGGCCGGTGAAGTCTCCGGCGACATCAAGGCGGTGCTCGACAACTTCAACTTTCCGCCCGGTTACCGCTACCAGTTCAGCGGCTCGACCAAGAACATGGCCGAGTCCTTCGGTTACGCGGTGTCGGCGCTGGTGATGGCCATCCTCTTCATCTACATGATCCTGGCCAGCCAGTTCAAGAGCTTTCTGCAGCCCATGGCGCTGATGACCTCGCTGCCGCTGACCCTGATCGGGGTGGTGCTGGCGCTGCTGCTGTTCCGCTCCACGCTGTCGATGTTCTCCATCATCGGCGTGGTCATGCTGATGGGCCTGGTCACCAAGAACGCCATCCTGCTGGTCGATTTCGCCATCCGCATGCGCGCCGATCGGCTGGACGTGGACGGCCATCGCGTGCCCGGCATGGAGCGCGGCGAGGCCCTGCTGCATGCCGCCAAGGTCCGGCTGCGCCCCATCCTGATGACCACGCTGGCCATGATCTTCGGCATGGTGCCGCTGGCCTTCGCCCTGACCGAAGGCTCGGAGCAACGCGCCCCCATGGGCCAGGCGGTCATAGGCGGCGTGATCACCTCCTCGCTGCTGACCTTGGTGGTGGTGCCGGTGACCTATTGCTACCTGGACGACCTGGGCCAGTGGTTCAAGCGCAAATTCGGCCCCAAAACCCGGCACGCCGCCGCCCCTGAAACACCGCCCGGCGAACCCGCGCCTGTCATGGCCGGCCGCTAAAATCAAGGGTTTATCTCGTGACTCCCCCTTCCCTCTCCCCATCCCACCCCATTTCGCCCAACCACAGGTCCGCCATGAACTACGAACAAGCCCGCTTCAACATGATTGAACAGCAAATCCGCCCCTGGGAAGTGCTGGACAACCAGGTCCTTTCCCTGCTCGCCGTGGTCAAGCGTGAAGACTTCGTGCCCGCGGCCCACAAGGCCCTGGCCTTTGTCGACATGGAAATCCCGCTGCCGCCGCAGGCCAACCCCAGCCAGTGCATGCTGGCGCCCAAGGTCGAAGCCCGCATCCTGCAGGAGCTGGCCGTGCAGAAGCACGAAAAAGTGCTGGAAATCGGCGCCGGCTCCGGCTACATGGCCGCCCTGCTGGCGCACCGCGCCCAGCAGGTGATCACGCTCGAGATCGACCCCACGCTGGCGCAGACCGCTCGCGACAACCTGCAGCGCGCCGGCGTCTACAACGCCGAAGTGCGCACCGGCGACGGCGCCGCGAAAATCGCCAAGGCCGTGGCCGGCAGCGACCCGCTGAGCGGTCCTTTCGACGTCATCGTGCTGAGCGGCTCGGTCGCCGAGGTGCCGGCCCCGCTGCTGTCCTTGCTCAAGGTCGGCGGGCGCCTGAGCGCCATCGTGGGTTTTGAGCCCGTGATGCGCGCCACCCTGGTCACGCGCGTGGCCGAAGACGCCTGGCGCACCACCCAGGCCTGGGACACCGTGGCGCCTCGCCTGCTCAACTTCCCCGAGCCCTCGGCCTTCAGCTTCTGAAACCGGAAAGCCGCCACCCATGATTCCCCAACTCAACCCGGCCGATTTCAGCGCCTGGCGCGACAACGCCAGCGCTGGCGCGCCCGCCCTGCCCGTGGTGCTCGACGTGCGCGAGCCCTGGGAGCTGCAGACGGCCTCGGTCAAGGAAGACGGCTTCAGGCTGGTCCACATCCCGATGCGTGAAATACCCACGCGCCTGGCGGAGCTGCAGGAAGCCGGCGCCGGCCATCCCATCGCCTGCCTGTGCCATCACGGCATGCGCAGCCTGCAGGTGGCCAACTACCTGACGCAAAGCGGCTTCACCGAAGTCGTCAACCTGCAGGGCGGCATCAATGCCTGGTCGCAGCAGGTGGACCGCTCGGTGCCGCAGTACTGATCCCGTTTTTATTCGCCGACTCATCCATTTCTTCAGGACTCCTATGACCACGCCCAAGAAACCGCCGGCCCGCCCGGCGATATTGCCCCTGTCGATTGCGGCCGCCGTGGCAATGCTGGCCATGGCGCCGCTGGCACAAGCCCAGAGTCTCGTCGAGCTGTATGAATCGGCCCGCGCCTTCGACGCCTCCTACCAGTCGGCCAAGCTGCAGTACGACGCCAACCTCGCCAAGGCCGACCAGGCCAAGGCCGGTATCCTGCCCACGGCGGGCCTCTCGGCCGGCGTGTCGCGCACCTCGTTTGAAAACACGGCCCCGGTGATAGACCGCAGCTTCAACACGCAAAACGCCGCGCTCAACCTTTCGCAGCCGCTGTACCGCCCCGCCAACTGGGCCACTTACCAGCAGGCTTCCCGGCAGGTCGACCTGGCCAAGGCCCAGCTCGAAAGCGCCGACCAGGACCTCATCGTGCGCACCAGCCAGGCCTACTTCGACGTGCTGGCCGCACAGGACACCCTGACCTTTGTGCGCGCCCAGAAAGCCGCGGTGGCCGAACAGCTCGCCTCGGCCAAGCGCAACTTCGAGGTCGGCACCTCCACCATCACCGACACCCGCGAAGCACAGGCCCGCTACGACCTGGTGATCGCCCAGGAACTCGCCGCCGAGAACGACCTGCGCGTCAAGAAAATCGCGCTGGACACCCTGGTCGGCAAGACCGAAACCCAGCCCAAGCCCCTGAGCACCCCGGTCGGCCTGCCGACCGTCACGCCGGCCGACGTCAACACCTGGGTGGAGCAATCCGAGCTGGTGCACCCCAGCATCCGCCAGGCGCAAAGCAATGTCGAGATCGCCGAGCTGGAGGTGAACAAGGCCGAGGCCGGCCACAAGCCCACGCTGGACGCGCAGGCCAGCTACAACGTCACGCGCAACCCATCGGGCACGGCGACCACCATCCCGCCTTTTGCCTTCCGCACCAACACCACCACCGTCGGCGTGGTGCTCAACGTGCCGCTGTTCGCCGGCTTCGCCACGCAAAATCGCGTGCGCGAAACCCTGTCGCTGCGCGACAAGGCCAAAAGCGACCTCGAAGGCGCGCGGCGCAGCGTGGCCCAGGCCACACGCACCGCCTACTTCGGCGTGCAGTCGGGCCAGGGCCAGGTCAAGGCGCTGGAGGCGGCCGAGCTCTCCAGCCAGAGCGCGCTGGACGCCAACAAGCTGGGCTACCAGGTCGGCGTGCGCATCAACATCGACGTGCTCAACTCGCAAAGCCAGCTGTTCCAGACCAAGCGCGACCTGGCCAAGGCGCGCTACGACGTGCTGCTGGGCGACCTCAAACTGCGCCAGGCCAACGGCACGCTGACACCCGAAGACCTGCAGAAGATCAACGCGCTGCTGGCAAAATAAGCGCCGCAAACCCGCATACAAGGCCCAGGCCATGCCCTCGGCCCTACACGACAACAACATGCTGATGCCCGCCGACTCCGCGATCCCCCTGCCCATCGAAGCCGAGCGCGTGCACGGCGCGCCGGCGCACGTTCCCAAGGGCCCCAGCTTCGAGCTGATCCACGAAACCACCTGGGAAGAGCTCAAGCGCTCGGGCCGCCGGCAGCCGTTTGACAAGCCCGTGCTGGTCAAGGGGGGCATCCACCACTGGCCGGCCTGGAAAAAATGGTCGTTTGAATTCCTCGCCGATGTCTGCGCCGGCAAAGGCGCCGAGGTGCCGGTCAAGTTCACCGACGGCCTGGTCGAGCAAGGCGTGACCAAGGGCCGCCCCTTCCTGCCGGTCGCGCCCTACCTGCGCGAACTCGGCAAGGCCGCGCAACGCGCGCCCGATCCCATGGCCGGCCTGCTGCCCAAGCCGGTGCGCGACGGCTACAAACCCGGCGAGCGCTTTCACCTGAACTGGGCCCACATGCAGTCGTTCAAGCCGACGACCCTGTACCTGGCGCAGTGGGACATCCTTGAGAAATACCCCGAGCTGCGCCGCGACCTGCTCATCAAGAGCCTGTGGCCCGGCCGCATGACCTGGGAATACGTCTTCATGGGCCCGGCCAACACCGTGACCGGCCTGCACAATGACTTCCCGCACAACTGGTTTGTGCAGCTGCAGGGCGTCAAGGAATTCATCCTGTTCTCGCCCGACCAGCGCCAGCACATGTGCCCGGCCGCCAAGTACGACTGGGGCGCCACGCTCAGCGACATCAACGTCTCGCGCCTGCCCGAACAGGTCCGCGAGCTCGCGTCCTTCGAAAAAGCCCACGGCTACCATGCCCGCGTGGAAGCCGGCGATGCCCTGTTCATCCCCAAGCGAACCTGGCACTCGGTGGTCTCGGTGGAGCCCTCCATCAGCCTGGGCATGTTCGGCCTCACACCTTACGAAGTCGCCACCGGCGGCGCCTGGGCCACGCTGCGCGACTGGGCACATCACCTGGGGCTCTACGCCCACAATAACTGCACCTGCCATCAGAAACGTTAGCCCCCACGCTTTTCACTGCGTCTTCGACTTCGTGTAATGCGCGAGGCCTTGCAGGCCGCGGCTCGCGAGACGCTTCGCCTCTGTCGCCCGTCCAAGCCTGCGCAGGCAGGCTTGGAGCCGCGGGCTCCAGCCCCTCGGGGGCCGCTGCGCCTGCGGTCTGGCCCTTCGACAGGCTCAGGACAGGCCGAGGCCAGTCCCGCGGCTCATGCTGTGCTGGGTTGAAGAGCGCCGCGCTGCGGCTATCACCCGCTGACTGTCACAAAGCTCTCTAGCGCAGCTAAGGTCCTGGCTGTGGCGCCGCGATTGCGGTCGGCAAAAGCCAGGCCGGCGGCCACGGCCGCGGCATGCGCGTCGGGCCTGTCCATCCATTTGCGCGCGGTGCGCACGCCCTGCTCCATGTCGACCACGCGCTTCGCTGCGCCGGCTTCGACGGCCAGTTCGGCGGCTTCGGTGAAGTTAAAGGTGTGCGGGCCCATGACCACCGGGCAGCCGCAGGCTGCGGCTTCGATCAGGTTCTGGCCGCCCAGGGGCGCGAAGCTGCCGCCCAGCAGGGCGACGTCGCTCATCGCGTAATACATCGCCATCTCGCCCAGCGAATCACCGAGCCAGACGTCCGCCTGCAGCGCCTCATCGCTGAGGCCTGTCGCATCGTCAGCCCAGCCGGAACGGCGCGACACGCGCAGGCCGTGCTGCTGCACCAGGGCCTCCACTTCGTTGAAACGCTGCGGGTGGCGCGGCACCAGCAAAATCCTGAAACGGCTTGCGCTTTCGTGCGCGGGAACATCGGCGGTTGGTGCATGTTCCGACTGGGCCATGGCATTGAGCTGCTGCAGAAAAAGCTCTTCCTCACCCTCGCGCGAACTCGCGAACATCATCACCGGCAGCCCCAGCGCGCGGCGCCAGAACTTGCCTTTTTCCTGCTGGGCGTCGTCCAGCGAGGCATCGAACTTGAGGTTGCCGAACACGCCGCTGACCTGCGCGCCGGCCTGGCGAAAGCGGCGCGCATCATCTTCCGTTTGCGCGTACACCGCCGACAGCGCGGCATAGGCGGGGATCGACAGCGGCGACATCCGCAGCGCCTGCTTCAACGACTTTTCGGAGAGCCGGCCGTTGACCAGCGCCAGCGGCATGCCGCGCGCTTTGGCGGCGGCCACCAGGTTGGGCCAGACTTCGGTTTCCATCAACAGCCCGAGCCGCGGCTTGAAGTGTTCGAAAAAGCGAGCGACCGCACCCGGACTGTCCCAGGGCTGCCACACCTGCACATCGCCGGGCTGCAGCAGGGCCACGCCTTCGGCGCGCCCCGTGGCAGTGCCGTGCGTCAGCAAAATGCGCAGGCCGGGATGGCGCTCGCGCAAGGCCCTGAGCAGCACGCCTGCGGTGCGAGTTTCGCCCAGCGAGACAGCATGCACCCAAACCAGCCCGGAAGCAGTCTCTGCCGGCTGCGTGTAGCGCCCGAAGCGCTCTTCCACGGCTTCCAGGTAACCGGGCTCCTGCTTCGCGCGGCGCGCCAGCTTGCGGCGCAGCAGCGGCTGCACGCACCACATCAGCAACGAATAGAGTTTGAGGGCCAGCGCGCTCATGCGGCGGCTCCAGCCGCGCTGCAGGCCAGCCAGGCTTGCCAGATGGCTTCGACATCCGGTGCCGGCTGCGCAAATACGCTGATTTGCCGGCTGGAGGTTTCAGGCCCGGTGCGCCAGGCCGTGTCGAAGTTGTAGATCTGCACGTGCGGCAGATCCAGCGCAACGGCGATGTGGCTCACGCCGCTGTCCACGCCGATCACGCCTGCGCATTGCCCGAGTTCGTCGGTGAGCGCGTCCAGCGCCAGCGCGGGCGGCACCACGGCAGAATCCGCCGCCGTGCGGTTGAGCGCCTCGGCAATCGCCTGGCTGGTGGCCAACTCGGCGGCAGTGCCGTGCGGCAACAGCAGTTGATAGCCATCGGTGTTCAAACGCTGGCCCAGCGCGACCCAGTGGCTCAGCGGCCATTCCTTGTCGGCGCGCGAGGTGCCGTGGACAAACGCGATGCGGCCCTTGGGGAAGTGGTCATTGATCTTTGCGGGCGCTGCAGGCAATTTCAAACCAAAGTGCGTCGCAGCTGCATAGGTGTAGCCCAGCGCGCGCGCGGCGAGCTCACGCGAACGCAGCACGGCATGGATATGCGGCTCAACGGCAATCGCCACGTCGGCCACCCATCGCGTAGGGGCTTCATAACCGGAACCATCGGTCTGGTTGGCCAAGGCATAACGCCTGCCGCCGGGCGCCAGCCGCGCCAGCCGCGCCACCAGAGCGGACTTGGTCAATCCCTGCAAATCGATGACGGCGTCGTAGGCCTCCTGCCGCAGCCGCGCCTTGAAGGCCCGCCATTCCTGTCGCGTCACCACAGTCCAAAAGGACTTGCGCCAGCGCCGTATCTCGCAGGGGATCACGCGATGCAGCCCTTCGCTGCGTGCCAACAGGGAGGCGAAAGATTTTTCCACCACCCAGTCAATCTGCGCATCCGGGAAAGCGGCGCGTATGTCCTGCACCACGGGCAGGGTATGCACCACATCGCCCAGGGACGAGAGCTTGACCAGGAGAATTTTCATGAAGGCAGTGAAAACGCAAAACGCTGATTTTCACCGCAGAATGCCCTCGGGCCGGGGAAACCTCAAAAAAGGCGGTTTCAGCCCTTAATGTGCGGCCGCAGCCAGGCTGGCGTCGGGTTTGACGCCGCGCAGCAAGGCCAGCATATCGGCCTCAATACGCTCCATGGCCTGCTGGGTATGCCCCTCAAAACGCAGCACCAGCACCGGCGTGGTGTTGGACGCGCGTATCAGGCCAAAGCCGTCGGGCCAGTCCACACGTACGCCATCGATGGTCGAAATTTTGGCCGGTGCCGCAAACTTCGCGGACTTGATCAAGGCTTCCACCACGGCATGCGGCTCGCCTTCCTTGCAGGCCACATTGAGTTCGGGCGTGCTGAAGCTGGTGGGCAAGGCATTGAGCACGATGCCGGCATCCGGCACACGGCTCAGGATCTCGAGCAAACGGGCGCCGGCATAAGTGCCGTCGTCAAAGCCATACCAGCGTTCCTTGAAGAAGATATGGCCGCTCATCTCGCCGCCCAGCGGCGAATCGACTTCCTTCATGCGGGCCTTGATCAGCGAATGGCCGGTCTTGTACATCATGGGCACACCGCCGGCGGCCTCGATCTCGGGCGCCAGTCGCTGCGAGCATTTCACGTCGAACAAAATCGTGCCACCCGGCACACGCGACAGCACGTCGCGGGAGAACAGCATCATCTGGCGGTCGGGGTAAATATTCTGGCCGTCCTTGGTGACGATGCCCAGGCGGTCGCCGTCGCCGTCAAAGGCCAGGCCCAGTTCGGCATCGCCGCTTTGCAGGGCCTTGATCAGGTCCTTCAGGTTCTCGGGTTTGCTTGGGTCGGGATGGTGGTTGGGAAAGTTGCCATCCACTTCGCTGAAGAGCTCGGTGACCTCGCAGCCCAGGGCGCGAAAGATGGCGGGGGCCGAGGCGCCGGCAATGCCGTTGCCCGAATCTACAACAATTTTCATAGGGCGCTCCAGCTTGATGCCGGAGACGATGCGCTCGCGGTAAGCCGCACCCACGTCGACCTGGCGAATCGCGCCGGCCTGCTTGGGCAGCACCCACTCCTGGCCTTCTATGGTGCGGCGCAGCGCCTGGATTTCTTCGCCATAGATCGCGCGCCCGGCCAGCACCATCTTGAAGCCGTTGTAGTCCTTGGGGTTGTGGCTGCCCGTGACCTGTATGCCGGAGCCAGCCAGCGTGCTGGCGGCAAAGTACAGCATGGGCGTGGTCACCATGCCCACATCGATCACGTCGATGCCCGTAGCGGCCAGGCCGCGCATCAGCGCCGCGCTCAGCGACTGCCCGCTGAGCCTGCCGTCGCGGCCCACAGCCACGGCTTTCTCGCCTTCGGCCAGCGCCGCCATGCCGAAGGCCTTGCCCAGCGCCTCGGCCATCGCTTCATGGATGGTGGACGGCACGATGCCGCGTATGTCGTAGGCCTTGAAGATGGACGGGTTGATTTGCATCAGGGTCGGTTCCTGCGGATGGGAGATATGGAGACGCAGCCGGGATAGGCTGGGAAAGCGCATTCATTGTAGGTGGCGCCCCTGCGGCTTTCTGTAGGCGGCAGCCGTTTCCGGCCAGTCCGTTCAGACTATTGCAGGCCCCGTTTTGGGCCGTCACGGGCCCCAAGGGACATGTCCGAAAACGGCCAGTCAAAACCGCCCTGCGGCGTATCATTTCTTCCATGGACCGCGACAACACCCCTCTGGCCGACAACGACTGCTACCTCGCCCTGAAGGCGCGGGATGCGCGTTTTGACGGCAGCTTTTTCACCGGCGTGACCTCCACCGGCATCTATTGCCGGCCGGTCTGCAGCGTGAAAACGCCCAAGCGCGAGAACTGCCGTTTCTTCCACCATGCGGCCCAGGCCGAGAATGCGGGCTTCCGGCCCTGCCTGCGCTGCCGGCCCGAGCTGGCACCGCATTCGGTGGTGTGGTCCATCCAGGATGCTTCCTACATCCTGGCCCACCAGGCGGCACGCCTGCTCGACGAGCCCGAAGTCTGGGCCGGCGAAGCGCCCTCGGTCGACAAACTCGCGGCGCGGCTGGGCGTGAGCGACCGCCATGTGCGGCGCATCTTCGAAGCGCAGTTCGGCGTCTCGCCCATGCAGTATTTGCAGACGCACAGGCTGCACACCGCCAAGCAGTTGCTGGCCGACACCGACCTGCCGATCACGCAGATCGCGCTAATCAGCGGCTTTGCCAGTGTGCGCCGCTTCAACGCTGCCTTTGTCGAGCATTACAAGCTCAACCCCACGCAGCTGCGGCGCCAGGGTGCGGCACGCAGCGGCGATGTGGGCGAAGGCGCAACCATACGGCTGGGCTACCGCCCGCCTTATGACGTGCAGGCCATGCTGGCTTTCTTCAGCAAGCGATGCATCAGCGCCATCGAATTCATTGACGCCGAAGCGGCGCGACCCTGCCTGGGCCGGACTTTGCGCATGGAGTCCGCCGGCAAGCAACACACAGGCTGGCTGCTGGCGAGCTTTGAGGAAGACCGATCGCGGCTGGTGCTGCGCGTGAGCGATTCGCTGCGCGAAGTGCTGCCGCTGGTGATACGCCGCGTGCGCACCACCTTTGACCTGGACGCCGACCCGACGGCCGTCAACGGCGTGCTGCATGCCGCCTTCCCCGAAGGCGACGGGCTGCGCGTGCCGGGCGCGCTGGACGGCTACGAACTCGCGGTGCGCGCCGTGCTGGGCCAACAGATCACCGTGRCCGCCGCGCGCACCCTGGCCCAGCGCATGGTGGACCGCTTTGGCGAGCCGGTGGAAACGCCGTGGCCCAAGCTGACGCGGCTCTTCCCCGCCCCCGCCGTGCTGGCGGCCGCCAGCGGCGACGCGCTGGGGCAGTTGGGCATCGTCAAGCAGCGCCAGGCCGCGATTGTGGGCATTGCCCAGGCGGTGGCCGACAAACGCCTGCAGCTGCACAGCGGCGCCGATGTCAACGCCACGCTGGCCACGCTCAAGGAATTGCCCGGCATAGGCGATTGGACCGCCCAGTACATCGCCATGCGCGCGCTGCGCTGGCCCGACGCCTTTCCGGCGGGCGACGTGGCGCTGCACAAGGCCCTGGGCGTGCAGGGCCTGAAGAACCCGGCGCGCGAAGCAGAGCTGGCCTCGGCGGCCTGGAAACCCTGGCGCAGCTACGCCGTGATACGCGCCTGGAGCGGCACGCTGGAGCGCCCCGGCTGACGGCGATTCATGCGTGAGCGGAATGAATCCGGTGCCCCGATTTCATTGGACGGTTCAGCGCCCCGGCGCGAACATCGCCGGTGGATCATCGAGCCGACCTTTGCCCGCAAAACACCCAGCCAGCCAAAGCCGCCTATTCAGGGCTCAAAAAGACCTGATAAGGCAGACACTCGAAACCATTCAAAAGGTGAACAAGATGAAATTCGACAACTCCATCGTCCAGACAACTTTTCACAGCCCCCTGGGGGAAATGATCATTGCCGCCACCGACAAAGGCCTGGCCGGCGTCTGGTTTGCGGGCCAGCGGCATTTGCCGCCGCAGCTCGTGAAACCCTATGTGTGGCGTGAAGACGCCGAGCACCCGGTGCTCAGGCAGGCCATCACCCAGCTGACTGAATACTATGCCGGTACGCGCACCGCCTTCGACCTGCCACTGGACCTGGGCCACGGCACGGCCTTCCAGCAGTCGGTGTGGCAGGCCTTGCTGGCCATCCCGCAAGGCGGCACCTTGAGCTACGGCCAGGTCAGCCAGCGCATAGGCAAACCCGAGGCGGTGCGCGCCGTGGGCGCGGCAGTCGGCCGCAACCCGCTCAGCGTGATCGTGCCCTGCCACCGCGTGCTGGGCTCCGACGGTTCGCTCACGGGTTATGCCGGTGGGCTGCACCGCAAGACCGCCTTGCTTAAACTCGAGGGTGCACTTCAGGAGGCCATGCTGTGAGTTCCACCCCTTCCGGCATCGCCGCGCCCCTGGGCGCGGCCGCCAAGCCCAAAAGCTGGGTCGCCGACTTTGTGATGCTGGCCGCCATTTGGGGCTCGTCCTTTCTGTTCATGCGCATCAGCACGGTGGAGTTCGGCCCACTGCCGACCGCCGCCCTGCGCGTGGCCATCGCCGCGCTCTTCCTGCTGCCCATCGTGTGGCTGCGCGGCCTGCTGCCTGAGCTCAAGGCCAACTGGAAAAAGATTTTCGTCATCGGCGTGCTCAATTCAGGTATTCCCTTTGCCTGCTTTTCCTTCGCGCTGCTCTCCATCACCACTGGCCTCTCGGCCATCCTCAACGCCACCGTGCCCATGTTCGGCGCGCTGATCGCCTGGTTGTGGCTCAAGGACAAACCCAACGGCTCGCGCATCCTGGGGCTGATCGTCGGCTTTGCCGGCGTCGCCATGCTGGCCTGGGACAAAGCCACCTTCAAGCCCGACGCATCCGGCGTGGCGCCGGGCTGGGCCGTGCTGGCCTGCCTGTTTGCCTGCCTGTGCTACGGCATCTCGGCCAGCTACACCAAACGCTACCTGACGGGCATGCCGCCCCTGGTCACGGCCGCCGGCAGCCAGATAGGCGCGACCCTGGGCCTGGCCCTGCCCGCCGCCTGGCTGTGGCCGGCGCAGATGCCGGGCGCACACGCCTGGCTGGCGCTGCTGGCCGTGGGCGTACTTTGCACCGGCGTGGCCTACATCCTGTTCTTTCGCCTGATTGAAAACGCCGGCCCGCCGCGCGCGCTGTCCGTCACCTTCATGGTGCCGGTGTTCGCCGTGATCTACGGCGTGATCTTCCTCGGCGAGCATGTGACGGCCTGGATGGTGATCTGCGCCGTGGTGATTGTGTGCGGCACGGCGCTCTCGACCGGGCTGCTCAAGCTGGGCCGCAAGGCCCCAACACAGGGATGACTTCGGCCCGCAAGGCCAAGCTCAAGATCAAGCTGGCCGCGCCCAAGCCGCGTAATCCGCTGGTAGCGGCCGCCGCTCAGCGCAAAGCGGGCTCACACCGCAAGTCTGAAGCGAGCCTGCGCAAAAAAGAAAAGATGGCGCTGAAGAAGCAGCTGTTTCAGCTGTAATACGCCGTCATGCGCGTGTCGCCCAAGCTGGGTGAGAATCGGGGCTCCATCAACCTGGTTCACACAACAAGGGCGACCCACATGCTGCAGTTCCATGCTTCCGGCCAGGCCGGGCGCGCTACCACTTCCATGGCTTCAACAGCAGGCCTGCGTGCCTTGCTCACGGGCTTCTGCCTGCTGGCCTCCGCCAGCGGCGCACAAGCGCAAGCCTCGCTCGATGCCATGGTCACCGCGGAAGCCAAGGAGGCCGGCTTCCCCGCGATGGCTGCGGCAGTGGTCAGCAAGGGCACGCTGATGGCCGTGGGCACGGGCGGCACGCGCCGCGTCGGCACCCAAATTCCCGTCACGCACCAGGACCGTTTCCACATAGGCTCAGACACCAAGGCCATGACATCCCTGCTGGCCGCCATGATGGTCGAGGCCGGCAAGCTGCGCTGGGACAGCACTTTCGAGCAGGTGTTTCCCGAACTGGCCGCCGGCATGGATGCCGGCGTCAAACGCGTCACGCTGACCCAATTGCTGTCGCACACCAGCGGCCTGCCCTCGGACAACGCGGATTTTGACGCGCTGCTGGCCAAGGTGGTCTTCCAGCCCGGCAACCTCAACGACCAGCGCTACTGGATGGTCAAGCAGACCATCACCAAGCCCCTGGCCCGCGAGCCCGGCGCGTCATTCGCCTATTCCAACCTCGGCTACACCCTGGCCGGCGCCATGATTGAGCGCGTGGGCGAGAAGTCGTGGGAAGAACTGATCTTTGACCGCGTCTTCACGCCGCTGCAACTCACCAGCGCCGGCATAGGCCCGCAAGCCACCCTGGGCCGCATCGACGCGCCGCTGGGCCACGCCATCGTCGATGGAAAGCTCAAGGCCATGATTGGCGGCCCCGAAGCCGACAACCCCCTGGTCATCAGCCCGGCTGGCACGGCCCACATGTCGGTGCTGGATTTTGTGCAGTGGGGCAGCTGGATGGCGGGGCAAGGCAAGCGCGCGCCCTTCCTGGTCAAGCCTGAGACCATGAAGAAGCTCGTCACCCCCGTGGTCTCCATGTCGGCCGCCTCGACCTCATCCACCACGGTGGCGGGCGCAGCGCAGTACGCGCTGGGCTGGGGCTCCACCAAAATGGCCTGGACGCCCTACCCCGTCGCCTTCCACGGCGGCTCCAACAATATGAACAAGGCCTATATCTGGGTCGACACCGAACGCGACGCGGCCATTGTCGTCATGACCAATGTGGCCACGCCCAATACCGATGACGTGATGCAGAGGCTGGCCGGCAAGCTGTATGAGCGTTACGTGAGCGGGGCGAAGTAAAAATCTTTCGGAATCCTTTTCGTTAGGTCTCAAGTGTCGAAGCAACGTCAACGTCATCTTGGCCGACAGCCCATGGAGGAATCAATCCGCCTGGCGCTGGTGGAGTTTGTCGCAGCCGCGGGTGAAGTCGATGTCCAGCGCATGCGCTACGACTGGAGGGAAGACGACGTTCTTATCCAGCTCCATCTGCACAAGCCGATTTCAAGTTCTGCGCTGCTGCATTTCCGGCGCGAAATTGCAGCTATCTTTCGAAAAATCATGACTGCTAGCGACCCACTTCAGGAATGGCTTGTGGTCATTGATCACGCCAGTGAGGAAATCGGACGGGTCTCGCCCTCTACCAATTTGGACGATATCGCGCATGACTGAGAAGCGAAGAACTAACCGCACAATTGACACGTACGCACGAATGTGTCCGCTCCCTTCGATCGCACCTGGCCCTTACCTACCATCTACCTTAGCCTGCCCATGAACACATTTCAGCCCGGGGACTACTACGAAGACTGCTCGTTCCATCCTTGTCTCTGCGTCGAGGTGGATGGAAAGGGGGGAATCAGTGGCATTTCCCTCATCGATGGGTCATCGCCGCGATCATGTGGCATCGTCCGTTGTGGTGTGCGGAAGCTGACGCTCGACGAAGTGATGCTCTGGAAACAGAAGGGACCGCAGAATGCTGACCATCCCTGGGTACCACTGCCGGACAAGCAGTGGTGGTGGCCGCGCCCCATCGAAGGACTCAATCCCGCCGCCGCACTGGAGTTCCTCTACGAGTCATCCTTGAACTACCTGCGCAGTTTTGCAAAATCCCAGCTGGGAAATGAGATCGTTGGCTGGTATGCAGCTTCGGGCCACTCTAATGATCGCGGCCCTGGCTCGCCCGCTGAAGCGTCCTACCAAGTGCGAGGCTCGGCCGCGCGTGGCAGCGTCCGGGTCGAAGCCGTGAAGGAAGGTCGGCTCTGGCCCATTCAGAGAATTCATCTCACGCTCGAAGGGCAGAATGAGTCGTTCGTCTTCGAAGGAGAGTCAGTGAGAGGATGCGGCCGCGCAGGTTAAGGCGACAATCGACATGGGCCCATCCAACCGGAGGCGCAACTAAGTGGAAATGACTATGACAATGACACGTCGCTACTTATTCACTACCGCCGTGGCGCTCCTGGTCATCACAGGTATTGCCGGAGCGTATGTAGCCGGCATTCACATTGGCAGAGGCCAGGCCAAGGACGCGTATGGCCAGATGCTTGCATCAGTTCAAGCGGACCTGGGCCTCACAAAATTGCAGCGCCTGCGTGAGCTTGAAGGTGAACTTTCCCGTGGGTGCACGAAAGAGACACTCGCAAAGTTGCGGATAGACATTGATTCCCAACTTCATGTTCTTGCTTCGCTCTATCAGGATCAGAGGGGTACTTGGGTCATGAACGATCTCGCCAAAAGAGATCCGGCGATCCTGGATCAATTGAAGACCTTTAAGCCGCAACAAGACTCCTGGACGGAGCCGAAATGCATCTTATGAAACGTACTCCGCCTAATTAGCCGTCCAAGTCGAAGGTCTGCGGCCCCGCCTGACCATTTCAAGGATATATTTCCGGGACTCAATACCCACACACCAAGGAGGAAAGCATGAGCGACACAATCTGGGTCCGCAGAAAGTCCAAAGTCGGCACCGATGATTCAGGCGACGACTACGACCACTCGCTCTTTTGCAAGGCCTCTGAAGAACTGGACAAGCTCGCCAAAAGCCTGGGCGTGCGTCCGCTGTCGGACTTCATCGACACCACCGACATGCAGTACAACTTTTCCGAGGAAGACCTTCCAGAATCGTGGATTGTCGAAAATGAAAAATGGTTTGCGCCCGCGGACGCACTGCCCTCCCTCACGAAGATCATCGAGCATTTGAAGGCCGGCGAAGTCAAAGGCATCAAGGAAAAGCTGCGCCCCGAACTGATTGAGGAACTGGACGACTGCCTGGCCAAAGTAGCTGAGGCCGGGAAAGAGGCCGACCAGTTCCATTTTTGCCTCGTGATGTGAGGCCTGGGGCTCCACCCATGCCACCCTACTCGCCGCCGCCCCTGCTTGAGCCGTCCCTGCGCGCCTTGCAGGACTATATGCATCGCTTCTACCCGGACCGGGCCGACAGTGATCCCATCCCCCTCGACTTCTGGTCGGTCGACGATGATGAGCTCTTCCTCGAAATCCTGAGCTACATGCCCTTGCACATCAGCGAAGAAGCGCAAGCCCGCTTCGCCGAGTGGCCTGTCGCCTTTCAACTCGCATTCCCGATTTTCTGGCTTGAAGACGACTATGAATTCAACGGCTGGACCGCGTTGACGAATGCGGGTGAGGATCTTCTTCAACGCGCGGTGGATGCTTACGACCGCATCGGTATGCACGCCGAAGCACAGGCCCTTACCAAGGCCTTGTCATCGGTCCGTCAGGCGCCTGAAGATGAAGAGGCCGCCGAGCGAGCGTACAAGTCCGTCCCGAATCCCTATGCGGACGATGAGGCCAAATTTAATGAGCTGCTGCGCTTCTTTCGTGGGAATTCGGGGCTTTGGCAGGGATGAATCCGAAATCTCCCACCCCACCAAAGCGCCGCGCATGGCTGGCAACACTCGTCGGAGGCGTCGCCCTGACCGGACTTTTTTTCGCATCCATCGTGGCGGAGCCGGCTCTGATAGCCTTGGCGATGGAATCAGCGACAGCGGAGCCCCGGTCCCGCGCAGGCGGTTGGGCCAATAGCGGTGTCTGGCTGGTCTCCATCGGCGCTTGCTGTCTTGCACTACTGGCCATTGGGTATGTCGCGAAGCGTTTGAGCCCGGCAGGCTCGTGGCTTGCACCGAACATCTTATTCGGAGTTGTAGTCGCCTATGGATTCTTCGCCCAGTTTCCGGCTACGCAATCTCACTTGCGAATAGCGCTGTGGTCGATAGCACTGCCGGCGAGTTTGGCGATCGGCGCATGGCTTGCCTCCCGGAAGCAAAATGCTGCCTGATCCACAGCCGATCTGACGTCCCCAGGTCGTTTCCGCCATCAAGCGCCTGCGGAATCGCCTGAGTACCTCGACAAGAAACTGCAGAAATCGTGAAGACTATTCAATGAGTACTTTCCTGATCCGCGCGGGCTGCGTACTGGCACTCATTGGGGCCTTGCTGTTGTCTGGTGCCGAAGACCTTCTACCGCTTGAACTTTGGGCCTGGATGCATGGAATTCCTGCTGACGGCCAGTATTTCAGGGCCGGTCCGGTGGAAGGTCACCACTTCGTTGAGTTCATTATTCTTGGTGTTGGCGTTGCATTTGTAGCGGCCGGTTGGATTTTGCGCCGGAGGCGAAATGCAGATGCTTAGGACGGCGTTCGAGACTGCTGCCTTATGAGTACCAACGCAATGAAAGCATCACCAGCACACTGGCTGGTAGGCAAGTGGCACTCAGATCGCGAGCGGACGATCCACGAGTGGGGTGATTTCCCACCAGGCTCCGCCGACTTTCAAAGATTGGTTCAACGCGACCTCGGAAAACTGTTCATCACCTACGACGGCAATACCTCCACAACGACCTTCGAAGAGACAGGTACCTCAAGTCCTTACAAAGTCTTGTGGTACTCAAATGATTCCGTCTTTCTGGTCATCGGTTCTGGCGAGGAAGAGTCAGGCCAGCACATCCACTTTCAGTCCCTCACTGTCTATTGGGTTCACACTGGGCGTTTTATTGAATTCTTCAGCAAAGTCAATGAGAACTGACAGCTTGCCTGCAAGATTACCCAGACTCACACTGAGGGGCCAAAGCATGCATGAAAAACAGCGAATTCATCATTGAGCAATATCCTGGCGACGAGCTGGTGCATTTCAGGAGAACCCATGTTTGACCACGTCAAATTCGGCGTCAGCGACTATGCGGCGAGCAAGGCCTTTTTCCTCAAGGCACTTGAGCCGCTCGGCGTCACTGTTGCCTCTGAAGGGCCACCGGCCTACGGCGTCGAACTGAGCTCAAAGGCCAAGGCTTCCTTGTGCCTGTTCCAGACCGCGGAGAAACCGGCACATCTTCATCTGGCGTTTGTCGCCAGCAATCGCCGGCAGGTCGAGGATTTCTACCGAGCGGCGCTGGAGGCGGGCGGCAAAGACAATGGCCCGCCCGGCCTGCGCCCGCACTACCACGCGAACTACTACGCGGCTTTTGTCATTGGCCCTGACGGGCACAACTTCGAGATGGTTTGCCACGAACCTGAGGCCTGAATGCCGGGCACATGCTACTTGCATATCCAGCAAACGCTTGCGAGCACACGGTGGAGAAACCAGAGTCCTAGCAATACAGTGACGGCGATTATCAAGAGGCAGCCAGTGGCCCCAGAGGCGGTAAAACTCTGCCTTTTGTGCTTCGGATCGCGAGACGCGTAACGCGCCCTGTTGCAGGTATGGCAAGCAGAAGCTCCCAAACTATTAAAAGCTCCGCACGTCTTGCATTCCCAGTCGCTCATCGCCGCCTAACGTTCGACATGAGGAGCGGCCGCGAGTGGGCGAAGCCCGCTTGTGGATGTCCGCTTGACCGAGATGTTAGGCCGCTGACTGTTGCCCAACGACATAGAAGAGTTGCTCCCGTTCGAACTTGACGGTTGCTTCGCCGAAGCGAACTGTGACTTTTCCATCGACCACACCTACGCCAGACTCTACGATGCCATGCTGTCCGATTGACAGGGGGCACGAGAACTCCGATGGTAAGGAGCGCACTGTTACTTGATGGCCCGGCTTCAATTCGACCCAGCACCGAATGCACTCCAACAAGGGCATTCCGTCTTCTGCGCGCTGTCGCACATGCTCACGTTCCCATTCTCTGGGGTCGCCCCTAACCGAAAGATGAAATGATTCATGGCACACAGGGCAGCGGGCGAATGGCATTCAGAGCCCCTAGCGTTCGACGTAGGGGGCGGATTGGGGCCTGCAGCAAGACATCCCCTTGACGGAAGTGTCAGGCGGCAACCCGACAGACTTCCCGTGAACGCACGCGCACCTCTTCATCTCATGATGGCGCACGAAGCCAGCCGACCGCCTTGCTCAAACCGGGATCCTGGTCCGTCCCTGTATCTTCCAGTCGCTGGAGGTCCGGGGCCTGCAGGTCCGGCTCCAGTCCATTGCCTTGCAACTGCCGGCCACCTGGCGTTTTGTAAAACGCGGTGGTCAGCTTGATCGCCGCGTCTTTCGACAACGGCCTGATCGTCTGAATCGTTCCCCGGCCAAAGGTCTTGCTTCCCATCAATTTCGCGCGGTTGTTGTCTCTCAGTGCCGCGGCGATGATCTCCGCGCCGGACGCAGTACCGGCATTGACAAGCACCAGCAGCGGTACGGACTTCATGGCCTCAGGCCAGTCGTCACGTTTGGCATGGCTGCCTTTCAGAATCTCGTCCCTGTTTGCCGTCCAGGCTTTATTCGATTCAGGCAAGCGGCCCTCTGTGCTCACGACCGGCGCATCCGGGGGCAGGAACATCGCCGCCAGTTCGATCGATGACAGCAGCAGCCCGCCGGGAGAGTTTCTCAAGTCGAGTACAAGGCCACGCAGGGGGCCGGTGGCCTGAAGCTTGCGAAACTCCGCGCGCGCATCAGCGGCCGTGTTGTCATTGACGCTGGGAATGCGCAGGTACCCGATGTCAAACGGCGCCCGCCGTGAAGATACCCGCCTGAGATAAGTTGGCTCTCTCACCAGCGTGAGCGAACGGTTCTCCATCTCGCCCGGGCGCCGGATGGCCAGGCTGACTGTTGTGCCGGGTTTTCCTCGCAGCCTTTTTAAGGCGTCTTGGACCTCGCTCTCTTCCATGGAATGGCCATCGATCTCCACGATGTAGTCCTTGGGGCGGAGCCCGGCTCGAGATGCGGGGGATCCTTCAAGGGCTGAGACCACAGTGGGCAAACCCGCACGAACGACTATCTCGACACCAATGCCGACAACATCTTTGGAAGGCCCTCGCTGGAAGTCCTCGAACTCCTCTTTGTCCAGGTAGGCGGACGGTGCGTCCAGTTTGTTCAGCATGCCCTTCATGCAGGAGGCCAGGACTGCAGTGCCTTCCACGGGCTTCACATAGTCCGTCTGGATCATTCCGTAGATGGCGGCGACTTTTTTCAACTCATCCAACACTTCAGGACTGAGCTTCTGCGCTTGGGCCAGGGCGGGATTCATCGAAATCCCCGAAAGGCCAATAAGCAGAAGCAATGATGCTCGACCGTGGTGAGAAAAAAACATCTTTTAAGAACTCCGCTAAAGGTATGCAGCAGGCTTATGGCCATTGCGCCCGCAAGGTCTGCAAGGCGATTCTAGGCGGCCAGCATGGCGGCCGCCTCCTCAATATGGACTAGCCGCAGAGCAAGCAGACGATTCCTACTGCAACGCCCCCGCCACCACATTGATGCTGAGCGCCAGGATCAGCATGTTGAAGCCGAAGGACAGCACACTGTGCACCAGCGTGAGGCGGCGCATCTCGCGCGAGGTGACCTGCACGTCGGAGACCTGCGAGGTCATGCCGACCACGTGGGCGTAGTACAGGAAATCGAAATAATCCGGGTCCAGCCCGCCGGGGAAACACAGGCCGGGGCCGTCGGGCTCGTTGAGTTTTTCTTCCTGGTAATAACGGTGCGCATAACGGAAGGCGTAAATCGTCTGCATGAACAGCCAGGAGGCGGCCAGGGCCGCGACGGAGAGCAGGATCTGGAAGGTGCGCTCCATGCCCGAGAGGCCTTTGGCCTGCTGCATCACGACCGTGATGGCCGCAACGCAGGCCATGGTGGCCAGCAGCATCAGCAAAAACAGCACCACGCTGGGCTCGTCCTGCGCCTGCGCGCGTTCGCGTGTGCGTTGGGCGTCAAAGCGCACGCACAGCCACCAGGCCAGGCCCAGGTAAACGCTGATGCCGGCGCACCAGCCCAGCAGGCCGCAGAACTGCCAGCCCAGGGGCAGCGGCAGGGCCGCCACGATCAATCCGGTCACCAGGCCCAGGGTGAGCCGCTGCGGGCCCGTGGTTTCGGAGAAATGTTTGCGCATGGGCCATTGTGAGGCCGGCTGCCCCCGGCTTCAAGGCCGAGGTTTCAAGCCGGGCCGTCGGCGCCCATGGTGCGTCGGTACCACTCATGGAAGTGCCGCATGCCATCTTCCAGCGGCGACTGGTAGGGCCCGGTGTCCGAGGTGCCGCGCGCCAGCAGCGCGCGCCGGCCGGCGTCCATGCGTTCGCCGATCTCGTCGTCTTCCCTGGCGGTTTCCATATAGGCGGCGCGGTGCGCCTCCATGAATTCGGGCTCGAAGGCGGCGATCTCTTCGGGGTAATAAAACTCGACCACATTGACCGTCTCCTGCGGTCCCTTGGGATACAGCGTGGACAGCACCAGCACATGCGGGTAGAGCTCAATCATGTGGGTGGGGAAGTAAGTGACCCAGACCGCGCCGAAATCGGGCGGCGTGCCGGTGCGGTACTGCAGCAGGCGCTCATGCCATGTGCTATAGATGTCGGAGCCGGGCGTGCTCAAGGACTCGTGCACGCCGACGCGTTGCATGCTGTACCAGTCGGCAAAGTCCCAGCTCAGCTGGTCGCAGCTGACAAAGCTGCCCAGGCCCGGGTGGAAGGGTGCGACGTGGTAGTCCTCCAGGTAGACCTCGATAAAAGTTTTCCAGTTGTAGTGGCAGGGGTGCACTTCGACGTGGGCCAGCACGTAGTCGGAGAAATCGAACTCCGGCCTTTCAAACAGCGGCGCCATGTCGCGCGCCGGGTCGCGCGGGCCTTCAAACAGCAGGCCGTGGCAGTTGCGCAGGGGAAAGCGCTGCAGGTTCTTGCAGGGCTTTTGTTCGAACTGTGGCGCGCCCAGCAGCTCGCCGCTGCCGTTGTAAGTCCAGCGGTGCAGGGGGCAGACGATGTGACCGCCGGCTGCCGCGAGGTTGCCTTTGGGATTGGCCGGCCCGCTGACATTGCCGGTTTCGCCGCCCAGGATCAGCGCCTGGCGATGCCGGCAGACGTTGGACAGCAGCTCCACACCCTGCGGATTGCGTACCAGCACGCGGCCACCGTCTTCCTGCGCGAGCCGGTGCCAGTCGCCGAGCTGGGGTACGGCTTTTTCATGGCCTATGTAGCGGGCGGCATTGTTGAAGATCAAGGCCTGTTCGCGCGCAAACAGGGCTTCGTCGAAATAGGCGCTGACGGGCAGTTGCGGGTCCGCCGGCATGAGATGCACCAGGCGTGCGATATCGTTCATGGAACTCTCCAGGGCGTGGCGAGGCATGCCGGCCTTGAAAAAGGCACAGCCGCATCGCGGAATCAATGACCCGGACTACGAAGGATCGGCCAGCAAACGGGCGATGCGCTTGTCGAGCGGGAGCTTGGGACAGGTGCTGCATTTCTCGCCGTCGTGACGGCGAAAGTAGTGGCAGCAGACCTTGCGGTCGAGAGCCAGCGCGGGCGTCCCGTCGCGTGCGCGGTAGGCAAACATGCCACAACCGCCGCTGATACCCAGCAGCGCCAGCCACGCCTCTCCCAGCGCGGCGACCTTGGCGTCCTCAAAAAGACCGGGGCTGCTGCGATGCACCAGCAGCAGAGCGCCCAGCACACACTCAGCCTGCAGCCGGTCGGCGGCGCGGCCATGCAGGGCCACCAGCGGCATGAGGGCCGCGCGTGTGGCATCACACAAGCTGCGCAACTCGCCGGCCGCCAGCCGCATGCGCGAAGCCAGCGACTCGGCTTTCATGGGCGCATGCGCCGGCAATTGGAAACCGCTGGGGAATCCGGCCACCACGAGCTGCGTGAGGCCGGCAAGCACAGGCACATGGCTGTCCAGGTGGGCGGCGATCACGCCGAGGTAGACCGGCTGCCAGATCGCCAGCCCCCAGCAGCGCAGCGCCACATAGTGGGCGCCGGCTTCGGGATAGGACACCGCCCAATGTCGGCACAGCGCCTGCAAAGGGGCTGCCGCCGCTACCGAGCCGTCATAGCGCAGCGCGCCGGGCGCCGCCGCCCCGCCCTGCTCTCCGCGCAGCGCGGGTACGACACCCGCGGCCAGTTGCAACACGCGGGCAAGGTCGGCATCGGGCGCGCACGCCCAGGCCTGCGCAGGCGCACCTTCGTGCGCCGGCTCCCCTGCCCGCATGTCCAGGCTCATGCGACGCTTTCCACCGCAGCTTCCGCGGCGGGCCGCCTGGCCGCGCGGCGGCGCATGCCGGCGATCGGGTTCACCAGGTTGCCGGCCATCTTGAGGCTGGACGCGGGATCGGCCAGGTTGACCATCTGCACGTTGTTGCCCAGCTGCAGGCGGTTCAGGCAGGAATGCAGGAACTCGGGCACAAACATGTCGTAGTGCGCGAACTTCGCAGCCATCTCGGGATGGGCCTCCTCGTAGTCGCAGACGCAGTCGGCCACGGCGCGCCAGAAGTCGTCTTCGCTGCAGCAGGCGTTTTCGACCAGCACCTGGTTGATGTGGCGCAGCACACCGTCGAACACGTCGATAAAAATGCCCAGCAGCTTGAAGTGGTCGGGCACGTCGACCGCCAAGCGCTCGACGCGCTCGGGCAGCTTCGCCTTGGCTTCGATATTGAGGATGGCGCATTCCTCGGCGATGTCTTTCATGATGGCGCGCACAGGCACGTGTTTGTCGAGTACCAGGATCAGGTTCTCGCCGTGCGGCATAAAGGTCAGGTCGTGTTTGTAGAAGCAGTGAAGCAGTGGCGTCAGGTAGGCCTTCAGGTAGCTTTTCAGCCAGGCTTTCGTGCCCAGCCCTGAGCGGCGTATCAGCTCGGGCAGCAGGGCCTGGCCGTCCTTGTCCACATGCAACAGCGCGGCCATGGTCATCAGGCGTTCGCCGGGCTTGAGCAGGGGCAGCGGGCTTTCGCGCCACAGCGCCGAGAACATTTTTTTGTAAGGCGTATCCACCGGTATGGCAGCCTCGTAGTAGTGGTTGCGAAAGCCTATGGACGCGACTTCACGCAGGATGGTGAAGCCGTTGGCGCGCAGAAAGGCATCGCCATCCACCAGGTTCTTGATGAACTCGTTGATGGCCGGCGTGCCCGACATGTAGTACGGCGATAAGCCGCGCATAAAGCCCATGTTGAGGATGGACAGCGAAGTCTTGACGTAGCGCTTGCTGCGGTCGCTGGTGTTGAAGAAGGTGCGTATCGACTGCTGGGCGATGTAGTGGTCGCGGCTGTAAGACAGGCAGATGATCTTGCGCTGGGCCACATAGCCGGCGAAGGCGATGGACAGCTTGTTGAACCACTGCCAGGGGTGGGCGGGCATGAAGTTGTAGTCAGCCGGGTCCACGCCCAGCGCGGCGACTTCACGGGTAAAGCCGTCGACGGTTTCCTGCCCGAGCTCCTCGGCCAGCAGCTGTTCATAGCTGAGGGTGGAGATGCTGGAGAAAGCCGCATGGTCCTTGTGCACGGCCAGCCAGATCACGCGAATCTGCGAGCCGGCCTCGGGCGCATAGGCCTGGTAGTCGGCCGCGGTAAAACCCAGGCGGCCGTTGTTGGCGACAAAACCCGGGTGGCCTTCGGTCATGGCGACTTCAATCGCCTGGAAGTCGGTCGCGTCGGCCAGTTGGGCGCTACTGGGGGCGTCGGCCTTCATGCGTTTGTAGGCGCTGCCGAACAAGGTGCTGCTGATCTCGTCAAGGTAAATCGGCAGCAGCTCCTCGCGTATGCCCAGCCGCTGGCGGCATTCGATGATGAACTGCAGCGCATCCAGCGGCTGCTCGGCGCTCTTGAGGTATTTGTGGATGGATTCGGGCTTGATGAACCAGTGGCGCAGCGCCAGGCGCCTGGCCTCGAACTGGTAGCAGGCCGCGCCGTCGTCCGAGAAGAGTTGATACAGCGCGAAGCCGCCTTCGCGCGGGCGCAGCTGTTCGGGCTCGACGATGAGCTCATGGGCGTATTCGGCAATGGCCTTGCGCAGCAGCAGGCGGTTGGCCTGGGCCCAGGCCTCGGGCGTCAGGTGGGCGGCGAAACGGGCCGGGTCGTGTGCGATCTGGTTGGCAATGGTGACGTTCATGAATGGACTTCCTCTAAGGTGGCGGCCGTAGCCTGTTCAAAATCCCGCCGTGTGCAAAAGGCGAGGCTGGCGATCTTCTCGGGGAAGACCACATCGCGGTCGTAGGCAAAGCCCGCGGACCGGTTCAAGGCGTGGACCTTGTGATTGCTGGCATCGGGCTCGACGACGATGCGCCGTGCGCCCAGGTGCGCGAACATAAAACGCATCAGTGCATGGAACACGCTGCGCGAATAGCCGGCGATGCGCCGCTCGGGCGGCGCGATAAAGATGTGCATGCCCAGGTCGCCGGGCCGCACCTCGTAAAAGGCCCGGATGCGGTCCTGCGCGGGGTCGTAGCATTCGGCGAGAAAAGCCGGCCTGCCGCCTTCCCAGCCGATATAGGGCGTGGCGCTGCCGGAGTCCAGCATGCGCTGGTAGGCCTCGCGGACCTCGGCTTCGCTTTTGTCCTGCATCAGCCAGAAAGCGGCGCGCTGCTGGACAAACCAGCGGTGCAGCGTGGGGATGTCCTGCGGTATGCGCAGCGGGCGGAACACAAAACCGGCTTCGTCACGGTAAGGCCTGAGTTCGGCATCAGCGCGGCGGTGCAGCGTATCAATCAGGTCAATTGGCATGGGCGGGCTCCTTCAGGGTGGTGGCATTGGCCGCATTGCCGCCCTCGTCCAGATGCCCGGCGCTGGGTACCTTGAGGATCAGGCGATCCAGCAGCGCGGTAAGCACAAAGCCACCGGCCGCCAGCAAAAATGGCACGTGCAGGCCGTAGCGATTGACGATGGCGCCGGCCGCGAAGGAGGACAGCAGCACGCCCATGTTCTGGAAGAAGTTGGTGATGCTGTAGTCCTGCGCATAGCGCTGCGGCGTGGACAGGCGGAACAGGTTGACTTCGAGCTTGACGATGATCTGGAAGAAAGCCCAGCCGTAGAGCACGCGCCCCAGTACCACCAGCATGGGGTCAGGCGCGGCATGCAGCAGCAGGCCGGCGGCGCCCAGCAGCAGGTTGCCTATCGTGTGGTCGGGCAGCTCGCCGCCGCGCGCGCGTATCCAGGCATGCAGGCGCAGCGCGGCGATGGCCACCACGCCGGGAATGGCGAAGGCCATGCCGGACAGCAGCTCGCTGTCGTTGCCGGTGATCTTCTGCCAGTAGAGCGCGAAGAAGGGGCGTATCAGGTAGGCGCTGAAGTCGAACATCAGCATCACGAGTGCCAGCTTCAGGACGGGCAGGCGGGCCAGCAGGCCGACGCGGCGTGCTTCGGTGGCCTCGGCCAGCGCCTGCGCGCCGCTGTTGACGCGGATGATTTTTCCGCTGCGTATCAGGTAGAAGCAGACCGCCATCTGGAAGTAGTCGCCGGCCGCCATGGCAAAGATGCTGGCGCGCGGCCCCCAGGTCTGCAGCACAAAGCCGCCCACCACCGCGCCGAAGATGGCGCCGAAGTGCACCACCACCGACAAAATGCCTATGGTGGCCGCGTGCTCCTCCTTGGGGGTCAGCCGCATCATGTAGGGGTACATCAGCAGGTAGCTGCTTTTGCACATGAACATCAGCATGGAGAGCACCCAGTAGATTTCGACGGTGGGCGCCTGGTCGCTCAGCAGGCTGAAGGTGCCGGCCGCGAACTGCGTGTAGACCAGCAGGTGCAGCGGCTCGACGCGGCGCGCCACGCGCGCCCAGAAGGGCAGCGTGCACATCACGGCGATGGAAATCGCCGCCACGTAAGCGCCCACGTGCACGGGGCTGTCGATGCCGTAACGCGCGCTGAAGAACTGCGGATAAAACGGGATCAGGATGGCGTCGCTGATGACGGCCAGCACCGTCATGGTGATGATGTGGAATCTGAGCTTCATGCCGTGCGCCCCAAGCCTCAGAGCAGGACAAAGTCCGCGGTGGACGGAATGGTGAAATCCTGAATCGCGACGCGCCGCTCTATCTTGTAGTGCTCCACGCCGGTCAGCTCGCGCAGGATGTAGGAGTTGCGGTAGCAGCTCATCCCCAGGTCCTGGTTGGTCATGCCGTGGGTATGCTGGCCGGCGTTCTGCACAAAGATCTCGCCGCCGTTGAAGTCAGCCGCATAGTTGCGAGCCAGCCGGTAGCGCCCCTGCTCGTCCCAGCGCAGGCGATGCCGTATGCCCTCGACGAAGGGCGGAATGTTCTCGCGGTAGCCGGTGGCAAAGACCAGGCCCTCGCTGCGGTGCGCATAACGCGCCTCGCAGTCGAGCTGGCGGAATTCGATCTCGTAGCAGCCCTTGCCCGCGTCGTAGCGGCAGCCCTGCAGCTCGCAGTTGGTGATCAGGTGGGTGCGCAGCGGCCCCTGCTTGCGCCTGTCGTCCAGCAGGTCGTAGATCTGGTTGATCAGGCTGGCGTTGACGCCCTTGTACAGGCTGTCCTGCGCGCGGATGACGCGTTCCTTCTTGCGGTCGTCGAGGTGGTAGAAATAGTCGATGTAGTCCGGCGAGAACATCTCCAGCGTGAGCTTGGTGGTTTCCATCTGGAAGAAGCGCGAGGAGCGGGTGATCCAGGTCAGGCTGTAATCGTGCGCCTCAGCCTCCTTGAGCAGGTCGTGGTAGACCTCGGCCGCGCTCTGGCCGCTGCCGACGATGGTGATGGAGCGTTTTTTCTGCAGCTCGGCCTTGCGGGTGATGTAGTCGGCGGTGTGCAGGTAGCGGTGGCCGTCGGGTGCGCAGCAGGGGGGAAACATGGGCTTGGAGCCCACGCCCAGCACCAGCTTTCGGCAGCGCATGATGAAGGGCTCGCGCTGCGGCCCCTGCACGCCTGTGACCACATAACAGCCGGCCTCGGCGTCGTGCACGATCTCCTGCACCTCGTACTCGAAGCGCGCCTTGGTCAGCCGCGCCGCCGCCCAGCGGCAGTAGGCGTTGTACTCGGCGCGCGTGAGGTAAAAACTTTCGCGGAAGTAGTAGGAGTAAATCTTCCCCTCTTCCTTGCAGTAGTTAAGGAAGCTGAAGTAGCTCGTCGGGTCCGCCAGGCTGACCAGGTCGGCCAGGAAGGGGTTTTGCAGCGTGGTGTTGTCGATCAGCATCCCGGGATGCCAGTTGAATTCCGCGTTGCGTTCCAGGAAAACCGCGTTCAGGCCGGCGATGGGCTCGGCCAGGCAAGCCAGGCTCAGGTTAAAAGGCCCCAGCCCGATCGCAACAAAGTCATAGATATTCTTGTTCATTACACTCAACTCCCTGATGGACTGGCACGCCGGGTTGGCGCGCCACGTTGGTCGAAAAGAATTCCCGCGGCCGGTTGCTGCACCAGCCGCTTTTCCTCACACGGCCCTACCGCTGCCCTACCACTGGTAGGTCACGGTCGCGGTGGCGCTGCGCGCGTCGCCCCAGTAGCAGTACTGCTGGCTCAGGCAGGAGGCCACATAGCTCTTGTCGAAAAGGTTGTTCACGGCCAGGCGCAGGTTGGCGCCCTTGAACGAGGGGTTCAGCTGGGCCAGGTCGACGCGCAGCATCAGGTCCACCAGCGTGTAGGGCGGCACCTTGAGGCTGTTGGCGTTGTCGGCCCAGCTCGATCCCACGTAGCGCACGCCCGCGCCCGCGGTGTAGCCCGGAGAGAAGTTCCAGTCGCCCCAGAGCGCGGCCATGTGGCGCGGCGCCTGGTAGGGCGTTTTTCCGGTGAAGCCGTCCGAGGACTCGGTGAACTTCATGTCGGTGTAGGTGTAGCTCGCAAGCACAGACACGCTGCGGCTCAGCTGCGAGCGGGCCTCCAGCTCCAGGCCGCGCGAGCGCACCTTGCCGGTGGGCTCGAAATACGTGGCGCCTACCGGGCGCGTAGCGACATTTTTTTGCGACAGCTCGTAGACCGCCGCCGACAGCAAGGTGTTGGAGTCCTTGGGCTGGTAGCGTATGCCGACCTCCAGTTGCTTGGTCTCGGCGGGCGCCAGGTTGTTGCCCTGCCTGTCGTTGCGCAGGCTGGGGTTGAAGCCGTCCGAGTAGCCCACATAGGGTGCAACACCGTTGTCGAAGAGGTAGACGACTCCCGCACGCTTGGTGAACTTGGAGCCGCTCCACTGGGCCGGGTTGCCGGTGCCGTACTGGTTGGAGGCCTTGGCCCAGTCCATGCGGCCGCCCAGGGTGAAGCGCCAGCGGTCCAGCTCGGTCTGGTTTTGCAGGTAAAGGCCGGTCTGCTCCAGCTTGCGGTCTATCGGGTCGCTGGTCACGCCGGTCAAGCCCGGGGCGCCGTAGCTCGGGCTGAACACATTGATGGGCAGCGCGCTGCCCGATTCCCAGCTGCCGCTGACGCGGCGCTTCTGGTAGTCCAGCCCGGCCAACACGGTGTGCTTGAGCGCGCCCGTCTGGAAGCGGCCTTCAAGCTGGTTGTCTATGGTGTTGCCGCGTGTTGATTCGTTGGCGCCCGAGTAGTAGCGCGTCAGCTCGTTGGCGCTGGCCCAGCCGTAGCCGTAGATCTGGCGCAGCGTGGTGTCGGCCCGCACGTGGCGGAAGTTCTGGCGGAACTTCAAGGCGTCGCTGAAGGCATGCTCGAACTGGTAGCCGAGGAAGCGCTGGTTGCGCTGGTATTTCTCGACGCTAGCGTCCCCATCAAAGAAATAGCGCGAGATCAGTCGGCCGTTGTGGCTTGCATTGAGGCTGCCGTCCGCCGGCACCCCACTGTGGTAGCTGCCATTGGGATCGTCCTGCAGATAGGCCTGCAGCAATAAGCGCGTGTCGGTGGACGGGTTGATCGCCAGGGACGCGGCCAGCGCCTGGCGCTCTTCCTTGACGGTGTTGAACTGCGAGTCCAGCGAGCGCGACAGCGCCGTCAGGCGAAACGCCATCACGCCGTCCTTATCGATGGGGCCTGAGAGATCGACAGCGGCTTCGCCGCGGTTGCGGTTGCCCAACGTGAGCTGCACCTCCCGATGCGGCTGGTACTGCGGCATCGTGCTGGTCAGCGCGACCAGGCCACCCGGCGATGCGCGGCCGTAAAGCACCGAGGCCGGGCCGCGCACCACGTCGATGCGCTCGAGGAAGTACGGGTCGACCTGCATGGAGGTGTAGCTGCCTTGGTCGCTGAGCATGCGCAGGCCGTCGAGCAGCGTGCTGTCCACACTGCTGTCCTTGAAGCCGCGCAGGGCCACGTAGTCGTAGCGGTTGGAAGAACCGACCAGCCCGGTGAACACACCGGGCGAGTAGTTCAGGGCTTCGGGAACGCTGCGCGGCTTCTGGTCTTCGAGCTGCTGCTTGGTGATCACCGAGATGGATTGGGGCGTCTCGATGATGGGCGTGTCGGTCTTGGAGCCGGCGGCGCTGCGTTTGGCAACATAGCCCTTGCCGCCGCTGGTCGCCGTTTCCTGTTCGGCGCCGGCCGTCACGGTCACCACCGGCAGAGTCGACGCGCCCGATGTCCCTGCCGTGCCCGAAGTCGCTTTCACAACAAACACATGGCCGTCCACGCTCGCCGCCAACTGGCTGCCGGCCAGCAGTTGGTCCAGCGCCTGCTGTGGCGTCAGCCGGCCGGACACCGCGGGCGCCGTCTTGCCCGCGACCAGCGCGGGCTCCACCATCAGCTCCAGCCCGGCCTGCTGCGCCAGGGTGTTAAGTGCCTGGGCCAGGGGCTGTGCAGCGATGCTGATCTGCATGGGCGTGGCGACTCGCGCGCCGGCCGCGCTTTGAGAGACTTGGGAATAAACCACCGTGCTGCCCAGGGCCAAAGCCAGGGCCAAAGGGGGCAGGTGGAAGCGGGAACGAGGCATGCGTGCAAATCTCCGAAGAAGGGGTAAATAAGAATCCTTCTCAAGTAGACGCATGGGCTTTGGGAAACCCTAGGTCGCGCGCAAAGTTTTTTTGCGCCGCGAAATTGGCCAGGATTAGCCGGGATCAATGACCGGCGGGCACGATCTCGGCCTCGCCGCCCTGCTCGCGCAACCGGACCGGCAAAACCTGCGGCAGGATGCGGGCGAAATTATCGAGCCGGCGCGGATCAAAGGTGCCGGTGACACGCAACGCGGCGACGGCCGGCTCGCGCACGCTCAGGTGCACCGGGCCGTAGCGCTCGAACTCGGCCAGGGCCTGGTCCAGCGGCGTGTCGTCAAAGCTCACGCGGCTTTCACGCCAGGGCGCGACACCCGCGGCGGGAACGGCGGAGACGGCGCCCAGCAGGCCCGTCATGTCGCTGGTGATTTGCTGGCCGGCAAGGAGTTCGACCGTTGTATCGCTTGTCGAACGAGCGGCCCGCGCCACACGCACCCGCCCTTCCTCCACGGCAACCTGCACGCCCGCCTGGCCCGGCATGCCCGGCGTGTAGCGCACCGAAAAGCGCGTGCCGACCACCGTGATGCGCAAGGGGCCGGCCAGCACGTCGAAGGGTCGCGCCGCATCACCGGCGATCTGGAACATCGCTTGGCCCTGCGGCAGGCGGACCTCGCGGCGCCCGCGGTAAATCGCCACCTCGGCGGTGCTCAGCGTGTCCAGCCGCAGGCGGCTGCCTTCGGGCAAGCTCACTTCCAGCTGCTGGCCGCGCGCGGTGGCAAAAGTCTGCGTGAACAGGGCCTGCTGCTGCCAGACATTCCAGGCCAGGTAGCCGCCGCAAGACACCATCAGCGCCACGGCGGCCAGTGCGGCTTGCGGCGCCCAGGCAGCAAGCCCACGCCACCAGGCGCGCGGGCGTGGCGCGGCATGGGCAGCGGCCTTGTCATCGGCGAGGTTCTGCCTCAGCGTGCGCAGGCCGTCTGCCGGCACGGCGTCGAGGGCGCGCCAGTCGTCCTGATGGCGCGCAAAAGCCGCGCGATGGGCGGAGTCCGCCGCGAGCCAGGCTTGGAACCCGGCCTCGTCCGCCGCTTCGAACGGCCCGCCGGCACGCCGGACGAACCAGTCCAGCGCCGCTTCGTCGGTTTGTGTGGGCGGTGCGGCTGGCGGGTGGGCTGGCGGCGGTTTGTTCATGGCGTGCTTGTCAGCTCTTTGATCGGCTCTTGGATGTAGACGCACGAGCCCGCCAAAACCCTAGGCCGGAAAAATAAGGATGCATACAAACTCATTCGTGGGCGGGTTTTCTTCTTCGTAATTTCGGCAGAGGGGCCGCGGCGGGCATTCCATCCAGCGCATCCCTGCATCGCCTGCAAGCATCCATGGCCAGCTTGATGTGCTGCTCCACCATTTTTCGCGAGATGCCCATCAGTTCGGCCACCTCCGCATGCGGCAGGCCGTCGAACTTGTGCAGGATAAAAGCTTCGCGGCAGCGCAAAGGCAGGGCGTCTATGGTGGCCAGCAAGGCATCCACGCCCTGAGCGGAAGAAGCGGCCGCGTCGGGCTCACTGGCCTGCGGTGCCGCGAGGCCGTCAATTTCGTCAGTCCATCCTTCGGCATCCGGATGCAACGCCTCGCCGCGCACCTCGCTGCGGCGGTGCTGGTCGATCTGCAGGTTGCGCGCTGTGCGATACAGCAGCGCACGTGGCTCGGGCACAGCCTGGCCGGAATGCTGCACCGCCAGCACACGCGCATAGCTCTCCTGCACGATATCGGCCGCGGCATCGCGGTTACGCAGCGTGCGGGAACAGAAGTTCAGCAGTTCTTGGTAATAGCGCTCAAGCACAGGTCGGTCATTGCCATGGGAAGTGACGAACCCCTCCAAGCGGCAGACGAGATGTGGCGGTGGCTGACCAGGCGCGCGCGTCGTAGATGGGAATTATTCTCATTATGACCGAAGCGCGCCAAAGCGCTCCAGTTCGGGGCGCCTCGTTACCTTTGATACCAGCGAGCCCTGTTGCCCGCGACTGTCGCTGAGCGGTCATCAGGAAGACCGGCCGCGAACACCCGAGTTCGGCCCCAAGCAGCCCCAGAACCTTGGCGGGTTGAAGCTAGTTCACCACGGTCCTGTGGTGGCCCGCCGGCGGTTCGGGCAGTCGCCAGTAAGGCGACTCGAAGGTCACGTCCACAGCCGGGCATTCGCCCTTGGGGTATAGCCGCAAACTGCGCACGTGTCGGCCGTGTGCTGCCAACTCCGTTCGTAGCCGCGCTTCGTCGGGCAAGGCGACGCCAGGCTGCGTGTAAAGCACGAGCTGGGCAACTTCGTGATGGTTGGCGAGCGCGGCCCAGTCCACCTGGGTTGCCGGCAGCAGCAACTCGCCGCTTTGCAAATGCGGCCATCGCTTCAGAGCGCCGAAGCTGTCAACCGACCCCGCCGCGCCATGCATAAAAATCCAGCGCAAGCTCTTCAGGCCTTCGACTGCTTGCAGTGCCGTGAGCTTGGGGGCCTTGAACATCTCCAGTACCTCCAGCCCTTCCAGGGTGGTGAGGGCGGATATGTCGCTCAGGCTGCGGCTGTGCCCCAGCCTCAGGGTGTGCAACTGGCGCAAGCTTTCAATGCCGGCGAGATTCGCCAGAGGCGCGCCACGAAACTGCAGCGACTGGAGTTGGCTGCAGGGTGCCAGCGCATTCAAGCTCTTGAGTTTGCGTGGGCGGTAGAGCCTCAGGCTTCGCAGGCCGGGGTGCTGCAGGCTTTGCGGCGACAAGGTTTCGGCGTCCAGGCAAGAGAATGCTTTCAGTTTTGGGAGCAGGCGATAGTCCCCATGCGCTGGCGGAGCACTGGGCAGGTAGATCTCCTCCAGTTCATGCAGCACGGGCAGATCGGTGAGCGACACGTTGTCCGACGGACTTCTCAGTTTTCGGATTTGATGGGCGTGCCGGGCCAGCACCTTGAGGCTTTCGATACCGTTTCCGGGGCTGACGCAGTCCACCGCGTTTTCAAGGAGTGCCGCCTCTGTCGCGGCAGTCCAGCGGTACATCGTCAGGTCCAGGTGCCCATCGAATGGGTCGACCGTCAGGCAGTAATCATCATTGCGGGCCAGCAGATCAGGCGCAGGCCAGCGCCAGTGCGTGAACTCGCTGTCATGCGTCTCGCCCAACACCTGCATGGCCGCCACCCACTGCGACAGGGCCGCCTCTTGCAGGGTCAACGGTGCCGAGCGCGCGGCGGTGATCCAGGTCGGATGTTCCAGGTGCTGGCTGCTCCAGGGAGCCAGGTAGCCGGTAGCGGGCCTTGCTTGGGCTTGATGACCCAGCCGGCTCAACTCCGCTGCCAGTTGCCCGGCCTTGCGCTCGTCATTGGTGGCGAAGCCGAAGTCCACAGACTGGGGCTGTGCAGCGGCCTCACGGTGTGCCCGCAGGATGCGCAACTGGCGCTCGATCACGCCCGGCCCCCGTGCCAGGCTGCGGGCACGCCGCTCGTCGGTGAGAAAACCTGCCATGGACCGAGATCCCCCTTCAAATGGCTTGTTGTTCGCCGCATCGGCTAACGCGACGAGGGGTGAAGTTTCGCACAAGGCGCCGAGTCCAATGGCGTGGAAGCAAGGCCGTCAACCTGACTTGCGCAGCCGCTTACTGAAAATCCGGGACGCCGTCAGGACAAGGGGGCTGAAAAAGGAAAAGGGCCTGCAAGAAATCTTGCAGGCCCTTTCGGATTTGGCGGAGTGGACGGGACTCGAACCCGCGACCCCCGGCGTGACAGGCCGGTATTCTAACCAACTGAACTACCACTCCTGGTAGTGACAACATTCGCTCTTTCGAGCCAAGTCGCCTGCCCTTGCGGGACGGCGGTTGTCAACTTGCGCCTTGGGCATCACGCGCGAGGCGTGATGAATGCTGGCGACCCCACGGGGATTCGAACCCCGGTACTCACCGTGAAAGGGTGATGTCCTAGGCCTCTAGACGATGGGGTCAAAACCTTGGAACTTCCGGAACGGGCCCTGCTGTGACACAAGGACCGCACAAACTCTCAAATTCTTCGCGACAAACTTTGGTGGAGGTAAGCGGGATCGAACCGCTGACCTCTTGCATGCCATGCAAGCGCTCTCCCAGCTGAGCTATACCCCCTTCAAGCCATTGCAAGTTGCCCTGCAATTGTGTCGAGCCTTGAATTATAGCCCGAAAATTCAGGCTTTTTCAAATCTTCAAACAAGCTTGAGCCGGGACACCACATCTTCGCGTTTCATGAGCTCCAGAATCGCGTCCAGCGAAGGGGTTTGCGGCGTGCCCAGCACCAGCACGCGCACCGGCATGGCGAGCTGCGGCATCTTCAGGCCCGTGTCGGCCAGCACCTGCTTGATGGCCGCGGAAATCGCCGGCTTGCTCCACTCGGCGCTGCCCAGGGCGTCGGCGAGTTTGGCGAGCGCCGGGCGCACGGCCTCGGTCACATGTGTGGCCAGGTCTTCGGCGCTGGGCTGGCCGCCCGTGACCAGGCGTTGCAGCCAGCCGGCCAGTTCCACCAGCGTGCTGCAGCGGTCCTTGAACAGGCCGCAGCCGCGCGCGATCCAGGCCGTGTCCTGGCCCGTGACGCCTTGCGCGGCGAGAAAGGGAACGACCGCTTCGGCCAGCTTGTCATCAGGCATGGCCTTGAGGTGCTGGGCATTGACCCAGCGCAGCTTGGCTTCGTCGAACTGCGCGGCGCTCTTGCCCAGGTGGTCCAGGTTGAACCAGGCGATGAACTGTTCGCGGCTGAAGATTTCGTCGTCGCCGTGGCTCCAGCCCAGGCGCGCCAGGTAGTTGACCATGGCGTCGGGCAAATAACCTTCGGCAGCGTACTGCGTCACCGGCTTGGCGCCGTTGCGCTTGCTGAGTTTTTCGCCCTGCTCGTTGAGCACGGTGGGCAAATGGGCGTAGACCGGCGGCTCCTTGCCCAGGGCCCTGAAGATGTTGATCTGGCGCGGCGTGTTGTTGACGTGGTCGTCGCCGCGAATCACATGGGTCATGCCCATGTCGATGTCGTCAACCACCACGCAGAAGTTGTAGGTCGGCGTGCCGTCGGGGCGCGCAATGACCAGGTCGTCGAGTTCGTCGTTGCTGATCTCGATGCGGCCCTTGACCTTGTCGTCCCAGACCACGCTGCCGCCCTGCGGGTTCATGAAGCGCAGCACCGGCTGCACGCCTTCGGGCACGGGCGGCAGGGTCTTGCCGGGCGCGGGGCGCCAGGTGCCGTCGTAGCGCGGTTTTTCCTTCGCGGCCATCTGCTTTTCGCGCAGGGCGTCGAGCTCGGCCACGCTCATGTAGCAGGGGTAGACCAGGCCGTCAGCGCGCATCTGCGCGAGCACGGCCTTGTAGCGGTCCATGCGCTGCATCTGGAAGAAGGGGCCTTCGTCGTGGTTCAGGCCCAGCCAGCGCATGCCTTCGATGATCACGTCGACGGCCTCCTGGCTGGAGCGCTCCACGTCGGTGTCCTCGATGCGCAGGATGAAGTCGCCGCCGGTGGCGCGGGCAAAGGCCCACGGGTAGAGCGCGGAGCGGATGTTGCCGAGGTGGATAAAGCCGGTCGGTGAAGGGGCGAAGCGGGTGCGGGTCTTTTGCGTCATTTGAGCTGTCATGCGATGCGGTCCAGGCCGCGGGAAAGGTCGGCCTTGATGTCGTCCACGTGGTCCAGCCCGACGGCCACGCGAACCAGGCCCTGGCCTATGCCGGCGGCCTGGCGCTGCTCTTCGCTGAGGCGCCCGTGCGAGGTGGTGGCCGAGTGGCTGATGATGGTCTTGGTGTCGCCCAGGTTGGTGGCGATGCTGAGCACCTGCGTGCTGTTGATGACCTGGAAGGCGTTGGCGCGCGCCGCTTCGGGCGTGTCGCCACGCACGTCGAAGGACAGCACCGCGCCGCCACGCCCCGACTGCTGGCGCATGGCCAGTTCGTGTTGCGGGTGCGAGGCCAGGCCCGGGTAGTAGACGCGCTTGACGGCGGGCTGGGTCTCCAGCCACTGCGCGACGGCCAGCGCATTGGCGCTCTGGGCCTGCATGCGTATGCCCAGCGTCTCCAGCCCCTTGAGCACAACCCAGGCGTTGAAGGGTGCCAGCGTCATGCCGGCGGTGCGCACAATCGGGCCGAACACGTCGACGATCAGTTTGGACGGGCCGCACAGCGCACCGGCCATCACGCGGCCCTGGCCGTCCAGGTACTTGGTGCCGGAGTGCATGATCAGGTCGGCGCCGAACTCAACGGGGCGTTGCAGGGCCGGCGAGCAAAAGCAGTTGTCGACCGCGAGCAGCGCGCCCACGCTGTGCGCCAGGTCGGCCAGCGCGCGGATATCACACACTTCAGTCAGCGGGTTGGTCGGCGTTTCGGCGAACAGCAGCTTGGTGCCGGGACGCAGGGCGGCCTTCCACTCGCTGATGTCGGTCTGCGAAACGAAGGTGGTTTCCACGCCGAATTTGCCGAACTCGCGACCTATCAGGGCGATGGTCGAGCCGAACATGGAGCGCGAGCAGATCACATGGTCGCCGGCCTTGAGCAGGCCCATGCACATCATCAGGATGGCGCCCATGCCGGTCGAAGCGCCTATGGCCGCTTCCGTGCCTTCGAGCGCGGCGAGGCGGCGCTCAAAGCTGGTGACCGTGGGGTTGGAGGTGCGGCCGTAGGTATAGCCTTCCGTCGGGTTGGCAAAACGCTGCGCCGAGGTTTCGGCGTCGGGCTGCACAAAGCCGCTGGTCAGGTACAGCGCTTCGGAGTTTTCGCCATGCTGGCTGGGCTCCAGCGCGACGCGCACGGCCAGCGTGTCGCGGTGCAGGTTGTCGGGCAGTTTTCTTTTGCTGGTCATGCTCAAACTCAGGCTTCTTGCGGGTTGGGCAGCGCCAGGCGGGAGACGTCGACGTCGCTGTCCTCACCGATTTTTTCGGCGGTGTCGGCGCGCTGCGAGTTCATCGCGGCAATGGTTTCGGCCGTGACGTCGCCCGTGATGTAAACGCCGTCAAAGCAGGAAGCGTCAAAGCCGTCGAGATTGGCGTTGAGCGAGCCGATGGCGCGTTTCATGCCGTCCACGTCCTGGTAGATCAGCGCGTCGCAACCGATCACTTCACGGATCTCTTCAACGGTGCGGCCGTGCGCGACAAGCTCACCCGGCGTGGGCATGTCGATGCCGTAGACGTTGGGAAAACGCACGGGCGGCGCGGCGCTGGCCAGGTAGACCTTTTTGGCGCCGGCGTCGCGCGCCATCTGCACGATCTCGCGGCTGGTGGTGCCGCGCACGATGGAGTCATCGACCAGCAGCACGTTGCGGCCCTTGAACTCGCTGGCGATCACGTTGAGCTTCTGGCGCACCGATTTCTTGCGCACGCCCTGCCCCGGCATGATGAAGGTGCGGCCCACGTAGCGGTTCTTGACGAAGCCTTCGCGGTAAGGAATGCCCAGCAGGTGCGCCAGCTGTGTGGCGCTGGGGCGGCTGGATTCGGGGATCGGGATGATCACATCGATCTCGCTGGGCGGCACGGTGGAGACCACGCGCTTGGCCAGCGTCTCGCCGAGGTTCAGCCGTGCCTGGTAAACCGAGATGCCGTCCAGCACCGAGTCGGGCCGCGCCAGGTAGACGAATTCGAAGATACAGGGATTGAGCTTGGCATTGGGCGCGCACTGCTCGGCATGCACCACGCCTTCCATGTCCACGTACACGGCTTCGCCCGGCGCGATGTCGCGCTCGAACTGGTGCGAGGTGCCTTCCAGCGCCACCGATTCGCTGGCCACCATGACGGTGTCGCCGCCCTCGTTCTGGCCACGGCCTATGCACAGCGGGCGAATGCCGAAGGGGTCGCGAAACGCCAGCAGGCCGTGGCCGGCGATCAGCGCGACGACGGCGTAAGAGCCCTTGACGCGCTTGTGCACGCCGCGCACCGCGGCGAACACGTCGACGGGCTTGAGCGGCAGGCCGCGCGTGGTTTTTTCGAGCTCATGCGCCAGCACGTTGAGCAGCACTTCGGAGTCGCTCTCGGTGTTGATGTGGCGATGGTCGGTGTTGAAGAGCTCAGCCTTGAGTTCGGCCGCGTTGGTCAGGTTGCCGTTGTGCGACAGCACCAGGCCGAAGGGCGCATTGACGTAAAACGGCTGGGCCTCGTCCTCGCTGTAGGCGTTGCCGGCCGTGGGGTAGCGCACCTGGCCCAGGCCCACCGTGCCCGGCAGCGCGCGCATGTTGCGCGTGCGGAACACGTCGCGCACCATGCCCTTGGCCTTGTGCATGTAGAACTTGCGCCCCTGCTGCGTGACGATGCCCGCCGCATCCTGGCCGCGATGCTGCAACAGCAGCAGGCCGTCATAGATGAGCTGGTTGACGGGGGCTTTGCTGACGACGCCGACTATCCCGCACATGGTGTTCCGATCATGATGAGTTGACTCTTCAAAGTTAGGTTAAATATTTCGCAAACTGTTCGGGCAACACCGGCTTGATGGCTTTGAGCGTGGCCGCCAACACCGGCGCGCCTTTCGATTCCCGCCACCACTCGCTGGTCTTCAGCGCCGTCATGTCGATCACAACCGTCGCGGCCAGCAACAACACCACACCGCGCAACACGCCAAACGCCGCGCCCAGCACGCGGTCCACAGGCGCCAGGCCGACCGCGGCCACCAGCTTCTTGAGCAGAAATGCCAGCAGCCCCGCCGCGAACACCGAAGCGATAAAGATCAGCACAAAGGCGGCCGCATAACGCACCGGGTCGGCGGCCGACTGCACGGGCAATCGGGCGGCCAGGTCAGGCGCAAACCATTGCGCCACAAAAAACGACACCACCCAGCCCAGCACCGACAACACCTCGTACACCAACCCGCGCCATGCGCCCAGCAGCATGGAAAAAACCAGCACCCCCAGCAAAATCCAGTCGACAGCCGCCACGAATCTGCTAACCGCGTTACTTCGTTGCTTCTTACAAGGTCAGGATGGCGGCCGGCAAATCAAGGGTCTTGATTTTCACGGCCGCTTTTTCAGCCTCGGCCTTGCTGGCAAAGGGGCCCACGCGGACCCGTATGCGCTTGCCGTCCTTGGTCTCAGCCACTTGCGTATAGGTTTTGAGCCCCGCTTTTTCCACCTTCAGGCGTGCTTCGCGTGCCTTGGTGACGTCGGAGAACGCACCCACCTGGACCACGAACCGGCCGTCGGCCTCGGCGGCGGACGGTTTGGCGGCCGGCGGCGTCGTGCCATTGAGCAGCGCGCTGGCGCGGGCAGCGTCGGCATTGGCGACGGGCTTGGGTTCGGGTTTTGCGGCCGGTTTTGGCTCAGGCTTGGGCGTCGGTTTGGCCTCGGGTTTGGGCTTGGGTGTGGCCTCTGGCTTGGCGGCTACCGGCGCAGATGCGGCAGAAGCGACGGCGGCAGGCTTGGACGGCAGGATTTCTTCCTTGGGCGCCAGGCTGGCGTTGGCGGCCACTCTTTCGGCCGGTGCGGCGGCGGACGCCGCTGGCGCCGGAGCCGTTGCAGCCGGCACCGCCAGCGGCTTGACGGCGCCCTTGCCGGGAATTTCGATAGGAATGTCGACCGGAATCGGCCTGGGCTGGGTGTCAAACAGCAGCGGGAAGCCCACCACGCCGATCAGCACCAGCACGGCCGAGCCGATCAGCCGGTGTTTGGCGCGCTTGCGCATCACTTCCACGCTTTCCGGTTGAGCGGCTGGCCCGGCATTGGGGGCAGTGTTGGAGCCGCCCCGGCGGAAGTTGAAAAACGGCATGGTTGGCTTGAATCCGATAAGGGGTGACGTTAACGGTGGACGCGGGCTCCAGGTCCTGCGGAACACCCGGCCGGGCCGGTGTGCGCGGCTTAGCTGGCCAGGTGCGGGGCCGAAAGACGCGGTACGCCGTCCTTCAAAATACCGCCCACCGTGTAGAACGAGCCGAACACGACGATTCTATCAGCGGGGGTCGCGGCCTTGACCGCCGCCTGCAGCGCCGCTTCGGGGCTCGTGTAGCTGCCGGCCGAGGCGTCAGGCCGGGTGTTGGCCGCCGTCCAGCGAGCCTGCAAATCGGCCGCCGTGGCGGCCCGCGGCGTCGGCAAATCGGTGAAATACCACTTGTCGATCAGCGGCCCGACCCGCGCCAGCATGGGGGCCAGGTCCTTGTCGGCCATGGCTCCGAACACCGCGTGGGTGCAGGGATAAAAGCCCATGGCGTCAAGGTTTTCGGCCAGCGCGGCGACCGAGTGCGGGTTGTGCGCCACGTCCAGCACCAGCGTGGGCTGACCGGGCACGATCTGGAAGCGGCCCGGCAGCTCAACCATGGACAGGCCGTTGCGCACCGCCTGGGCCGTCACCGGCAGCCGGTCGCGCACGGCCGTCAGCGCCGCCAGCACGCCCGAGGCATTGACCAGCTGGTTGGCGCCGCGCAGTGCCGGATAAGCCAGCCCGGCATACCTGCGCCCGCGCCCTGCCCAGCCCCACTGCTGCTTGTCGCCCGAGAAATTGAAATCCGTGCCGAAGCGCCACAAGTCAGCGCCTGTTGCGGCGGCATGATCAACAATGCTTTGCGGTGGCATGGGGTCGCTCACGATGACAGGCTTGCCGGCGCGCATGATGCCGGCTTTTTCGCGGCCTATGCTTTCGCGGTCGGGCCCCAGGTATTCCATGTGGTCCAGGTCTATGCTGGTGATCACCGCGCAATCGGCGTCCAGCATGTTGACGGCATCCAGCCGCCCGCCCAGGCCAACCTCCAGGATCACCACGTCCAGCTTGGCATCGGCCAGCAGTTGCAGGATGGCCAGGGTGGTGAATTCAAAGTAAGTTAGCGAAATCGCATCGCCGCCCTGTGTGCGGGCCGCCTCAACGCGCGCGAACTGGGCCACCAGCTCGGCCGCCTTCACGATGTCGCCGCGCACGCGGCAACGCTCTTCAAAATGCACCAGGTGCGGCGAGGTGAAGACGCCGGTGCGGTAGCCGGCCTGCAGCAGGATGGCTTCGAGCATGGCGCAGGTCGAGCCTTTGCCGTTGGTGCCGGCCACCGTGATGATGGGGCAGTCAAAGGCCAGGCCCATGCGTTTGGCGACGGCGCTGATGCGCGTCAGCCCCATGTCTATGCCCACGGGGTGCAGGTGCTCGCAGTAGGCCAGCCAGTCGTCGAGAGTTGTGAGTTGCGGTTGTTCCATACAGGCCCGCATTGTCGCAAAGCTGGAATACCCCCGTTCAGCGAGCGAAGCGGTCCGTCGCCGCCACCAGCCTTTGCTGGATGCCCGGCTCGCTAAAAGCATGACCGGCATCCGCGACCAGCTGGAAATCGGCCTCGGGCCAGGCGCGGTGCAAATCCCAGGCGGTTTTGGCCGGCGTAGCCACGTCGTAGCGGCCCTGCACGATCACGCCGGGAATGCCGGCCAGCTTGTGCGCATCGCGGATCAGCTGGCCTTCTTCCAGCCAGCCGGCGTGCACGAAGTAATGGTTTTCGATGCGCGCAAACGCCAGCGCAAAATCGTCGCCGCCGTGCAGCTCGGTGAAGGCCGGGTCGGGCAGCAGCGTGATGGTCTGGCCCTCCCAGAGGCTCCAGGCGCGAGCGGCTTCCAGTTGCGCCGCCCTGTCGCTGCCGACCAGGCGTTTGCGGTAGGCGGCCATCAGGTCGCCGCGCTCGGCTTCGGGAATCGGCGCGAGAAAAGCTTCCCACAGGTCGGGGAAGAGCCAGGAGGCCCCTTCCTGGTAGTACCACAGCACCTCGGCGCGCCGCAGCGCGAAGATGCCGCGCAGTATGAGTTCCGACACCCGGGCCGGATGCGCCTCGGCATAGGCCAGGGCCAGCGTGCTGCCCCAGGAGCCGCCGAACACCAGCCAGCGCTCCACGCCCAGCAGGATGCGCAGGCGCTCAATGTCGGCCACCAGGTGCCAGGTCGTGTTGTTGTCCAGCGAGGCGGCGGGGCGTGAGCGGCCGCAGCCGCGCTGGTCGAACAGCAGCACGCAGTAGCGCTCGGGGTCGAACAGGCGGCGATGCTCGGGCGAGCAGCCCGCGCCCGGGCCGCCGTGCAGAAACACCGCCGGTTTGCCCTTGGGGTTGCCGCACAGCTCCCAGTAGATCGAATGGCCGTCGCCGGTTTCCATGACGCCGGTGCGAAAGGGTTCTATGGGCGGATACAGCGGGGATGCGGATGCAGGTGCGGATGCGGATGCGGTGGGCTTGGCCGAAGCAGCGGTCATGAATGTTCCGTGAAGTGTGGATGCGGACAGAGGGCCGGCCAGGGGGCCGGCGCCGTTTGATTATTCCAGCCCCGCAGTTCGCCTGCTGGCGCACCCTCTTCCACACCCTGCTTCACACCCTTTTTCCCACATCTGCCAGAATCTTCGCATGATCATTCTCTACGGCATCCCCAATTGCGACACCGTCAAAAAAGCCCGCGACTGGCTCACTGGGCACGGCGTCGAATACCAGTTCCATGACTTCAAAAAACAGGGCGTGCCGCCCGAGCAGCTGGCGCGCTGGGCCCAGGCCGCCGGCTGGGAAACCCTGCTCAACCGCAAGGGCACGACCTGGCGCAAGCTGGACGAAGCCGCGCAGGCCGGCGCGACCGACAGCGCCGGCGCCCAGGCCTTGATGCTGGCCAACCCCAGCGTGATCAAGCGGCCCGTGGTGGACTGGGGCAAGGGCATCACGGTCGGCTTTGATGCGGCGGCCTGGGCGCAGCGGGTTTAACGGTTAAGAATTTGTTACCGCCGGCGCATTTGCAGCCTCCTTTGCAGCCTCCACAAAATAGGTGTTATTCACGTTTTCGGCCGGTTTTGACGTGCTTTACCTCCCTTTACCTCCCCACGGGGCCTGCCTGCCAAACCTTTACAGCCGATTTACCGAACTCCGCGCCCCAAAACGACTCTGACTTACTAAAATCGCAGTAGCCGTCCAGCCGCAGCCCGCACCACGGGAGCACCGCCGGGCAGCGCAAATTCAGCCAATTGCTGAAAAGGGTTTAACCATGAAAAAAGCACTCATCCTTTCCACCGTCGCCGCAGCTGCAGGCCTTGCCGCCGTACCCGCCTCCGCCATGGACATCCTGGCGCGGGTGATTTCCAGCACACCGGTGGTGCAACAGGTTGCCGTGCCGCGCCAGGTGTGCACCAACCAGCCGGTCATCACGCAAAGCCCCAATTCCGGCGCGGGCGCCTTGATGGGCGCACTGGCCGGCGGCGCAGCCGGCAATGCCATCGGCAACGGCGGCGGCCGTGCAGTCGCGACGGTGATCGGCCTGGTCGGCGGCGCCATGATCGGCGATCGCATCGAGGGCAACAACCAGCAGGTCCAGAACATGCAGCAATGCACGACGCAGACCTACTACGAGAACCGCCCCAGCCACTACAACGTGGTCTATGAATACCAGGGCACGCAATACAGCACCCAGATGGCCACCGACCCCGGCCAGTACGTGCGCCTGCAGGTCACGCCGGTAGGCGCCATGGCGCCCGCGCCGCAGACCTTCCAGTCCGCGCCCCAGCCCCAGGCCTACAGCCAGCCCATCCCCGTGCAGCCGGCCTACGTCGAGCAATCCACCACGTATGTGCAGCCGGCTTATGTGCAGCCCGTGGTGTACCCGGCTTACTATCCCCGGCCTTACTACGCGCCCTACTACCCGCCCATCGGCCTGTCGCTGAACTTCGGTTACAGCCGGGGCTACGGCCACCACCACTGGCGCTAAAACGCCTTTCGGCTTGACGTAAAAAAGGGGCGTTCACAACGCCCCTTTTTTGTGGCCCGCCTGTTGCCGCCCTACTTCGGCGTTTCAATGAGCGCGCCCTTGAACAGCACCGGCCCTGTCGGCCCGCTGCCCGGCGGCACGCCGCCCCGGGGCTCCAGCGTGATCGCCAGCGTCGGCACCTGCCGCATGTCGGTGCCCGCCGCGGTCAGGCGAACCACCGGGTCGGCGTTCAGCACACCCAGCGATTTGGGCGCCACACCGGGCGGCAAAGCCCATAGCTCCAGTGACTTGTCGGCCTGCTCGCGGAAGCCGCCCACACGCTTGAGCACCAGGGTTTTGTTCTTCGGGTCAAAGGTCACCAACAGCGAGGCCGCGGCCTTGTCGTCCGTCAGCACGGCCACGTATTCAATCTCCGGTGTGGCTGTGAGTTTGGCCGACAGTTCGCTGACCTGCCCGCTGAGCCGCGAATTGACATTCAGCCCCACCACAACGGCCAGCACCGCTGCCAGGGCGCCCGCAGCGCTGGCGCCTCGCCACAGGCCCAGGCTGGCCCACCAGCCAGCAGACACCGGCGCACGGCGCGCGGCCTGCATGGCACGCGCCTCCTTGTCGGCCCTGACGAGGTTTTCAATGCGCGTCCACACGGCCGGGCTGGGCGCCATCTGCGGCTGCAGCTCCGCAACGGACGACAGCCGGCTTTGCCAGACCAAGGCCGCCGCGCGCAAGGTAGCGTTGTCGCGCGCCAGGGTCTCAAAACGCCTGCGCGCGCCGCCGCGCAAAGTGCCCAGCGCATAGCTGGCCGCGAGTTGCTCCATCAGGGCGGGGTTGTTTTGAATGTTCATGCGAACCTCGCCATGCAGCCGCGCAGTTGTTCGAGGCCGCGCCGTATCCATGTTTTCACTGTGCCCAGCGGCAGCTTCAACTGCTCGGCCAGCTCGCTGTGGCTCAGGTCACGCAAATACGCCAGGCTCACCACCTCACGCTGCTTTTGCTCCAGCCGGGCCAGGCACTGGTGCAGGGCCCAGGCCTGTTCGCTGGCCTGTGTCGTGTCCATGGGGTTGGGCGAGTCGCCGGCCACGGTATCGGAGAGCACATCGTCCAGCTCCTGCATCAGGTCGGCCCGGTCGGAGGCGCGGCGGCGCAGGAAGTCCAGGCCGCGGCTGCGAACAATCAGCCCCATCCAGGCCATGGGTGGCGAAAGTGTGGCCTTGTAGTCGCCGGCAATGCGCCAGATGGTCAAGAAAGCCTCCTGCAGCACGTCTTCGGCCCATTCGCGCTTGCCCACCACGCGCAGTGCCACACCGTAAAGCTTGGACGAGCTCAGGTCGTACAGCTCGCGCAGGGCGTTTTCATCGGCCCCGGCCACACGGTCGATCAGCGCAATCAATTGAAGATCCGGGCTTTCTGATTTCATGGACAACATTCTGGGTTATTCATGGGGGTACGCGATAGAGGGCCGGGTGGATTCAAAGCTGGCACGGCCCAGGGCCAGTCGTGACCTAAAATCAGTGGTTTTTGGCGCCGGACCGCGCTGCGCGGCGCTTTCATTGCCTTTTTCCACCTTTCGCCACCTTTTCAGCCCTCCTCATGCCCACCGAAAAAATCGACAACGTCAGCGTCAGCACCCAGGCCAATGTGTACTTTGACGGCAAATGCGTGAGCCACGGCATCACCTTCGCCGACGGCAGCAAAAAATCGGTGGGCGTGATCCTGCCCGCCACCCTGACCTTCAACACCGGCGCGCCCGAGATCATGGAATGCGTGGCCGGCGCCTGCGAATACAAGCTGGCCGGCAGCGACAGCTGGGTCAAGTCCTCGGCCGGTGAAAAATTCAGCGTACCCGGCAATGCCAAATTCGAGATCCGCGTTGCCGCAGGCGAAGCGGCCTACCACTACATCTGCCACTTCGGCTGATCCCTCTTTCCAGCATCCATCCCCAGGACCCCTCATGGCCACCATACTCCAGAACCTTCCCGCCGGCCAGAAAGTCGGCATCGCCTTTTCCGGCGGACTCGACACCAGCGCCGCCTTGCACTGGATGAAGCTCAAGGGCGCAATCCCCTACGCCTACACCGCCAACCTGGGCCAGCCCGACGAACCCGACTACGATGAAATCCCGCGCAAGGCCATGCAGTACGGCGCCGAAAAAGCCCGCCTGATCGACTGCCGCAACCAGCTGGCGGCCGAAGGCATCGCCGCCCTGCAAAGCGGCGCCTTCCACATCACCACCGCGGGCGTGACCTACTTCAACACCACGCCGCTGGGCCGTGCCGTAACCGGCACCATGCTGGTGTCGGCCATGAAGGAAGACGACGTCAACATCTGGGGTGACGGCAGCACCTTCAAGGGCAACGACATCGAGCGCTTCTACCGCTACGGCCTGCTGACCAACCCGGGCCTGAAGATCTACAAGCCCTGGCTGGACCAGCTCTTCATCGACGAGCTCGGCGGCCGCGCCGAAATGTCGGCCTTCATGACCAAGGCCGGCTTCGGCTACAAGATGTCGGCCGAAAAAGCCTATTCGACCGACTCCAACATGCTGGGCGCCACGCACGAGGCCAAAGACCTGGAAGAACTCGCCACCGGCATGAAGATCGTGAACCCCATCATGGGCGTGGCCTTCTGGAAAGATGAAGTCGAAGTCAAGCGCGAAGAAGTCACGGTGCGCTTTGAAGAAGGCCGGCCCGTCGCGCTGAACGGCAAGGCCTTCAGCAGCATGGTCGAGCTGATCCTCGAAGCCAACCGCATCGGCGGACGCCACGGCCTGGGCATGAGCGACCAGATCGAAAACCGCATCATCGAAGCCAAGAGCCGCGGCATCTACGAAGCCCCGGGCCTGGCGCTGCTGTTCATCGCCTACGAGCGCCTGGTCACCGGCATCCACAACGAAGACACCATCGAGCAGTACCGCGACAACGGCCGCAAGCTCGGACGCCTGCTCTACCAGGGCCGCTGGTTCGACCCCCAGGCCATCATGCTGCGCGAAACCGCCCAGCGCTGGGTGGCCAGCGCCATCACCGGCGAGGTCACGGTGGAGCTGCGCCGCGGCAACGACTATTCGATCCTGAACACCGTCTCCGGCAACCTGACCTACAAGCCCGAGCGCCTGAGCATGGAAAAGGTTGAGGATGCGCCCTTCTCGCCGGCCGACCGCATCGGCCAGCTGACCATGCGCAACCTGGACATTACCGATACGCGGGCCAAGCTGGGGATTTATTCCGATGCCGGGATGCTGCAGTTGGGTAAGGGGGATGATTTTTTGAAGTTGGGCAAGTAAAGCGGTTCAAGCTCCAAACAAAAAGCCCGTCAGGTGGAAGCCTGACGGGCTTATTTTTTTACTTGTTATCCCAATGCTTGAAGAGCGTTTTCAAACGCTCCACGGTGTGTCGCCATTTAGGGCTAGTCGGTTTGCATACGGTGTTCTGGTTTCCGAACAAACCTAGCTCATTGATTGCGTTTTTTTCTTCACGAGTGTCGAGCCATTGGACCCGAACAAAGTACTCGGCACGCTCCGCGTCGCTAGCCAGCGACTTGTAGTGCTCCGCGTTTTGCAAAACCTCTAGAACTGGCTTTTCGCCTGTTGGTGTCTTCACAAGAAATGATGTACCGGGTTGCACTGGCTCGAGCACCCTGCCAACACCCACATATCCTGTTCCGGGGATCTTGACCCAGACCCGGTCGCCCGGCTGAAGCAGCTTCAGCGTTTGGCTATACCAAGCCCCCCCACCGCCGCTCACAAAGCCAAAGCGAAGTGCATCTTCCCAGCTGCGGTGTCCGTAAGACACGTAAAACTCGCCATTCCATGGCTCACGCCCCTCGCCAGTAAGCGCACTGCTTGTCTGCGCGGCATTGACCTGCGTCTCGCCGGGATCAAGCAGCCATGCCCGGCTCAGCAAGTGCTCATCACCGTGCTGAAACACGGTGAAGAACATCACATTGATTGGAATATCACGCGCATTCAGGTAACTCACGATGCGTTCAGTGGCCGGGTCCAACTCTGCGGCAACCAACACAATTTGATGCGACTGGTTGAGAGCCTCTTCATCCAGCACTGCGCCAAACCTACTTTGAAATGCATCCTCCAGCCGTCCACCGTTTGAGAAGCGGGCATAAATTTTTACTAACCGATCCGCCGTAAGCCGCGACACCCATTCCGCATAGTCAAGCGCCTGTGCCACCACGTCCCGCGGTGTGCGATCGCGTTTGAGCTCGATCAAAACCAATGAACCATCAGGTGCAATCGCCAACAGGTCAACAATGCCGCCATCGTTAGTGCGCTCCTGACGACCTATCAGCATCCATTCGCTGGAAAGGATTCGCGGATCGCGAACGATCATGTCTTCAAGCAGCTGTTCGCTAGCGAGGCGGGTTGTGATAAGTGGAGCGGGCGCATCGCTGACGCGCCAAATGGCGTGGTGGATCGGCATATTTTGTCTCCCTCTATGCAACCAACCTGGAAAGCTGTACGTCATTACGAAACAGAACACACCATTTCGCTACTGATGAAAGTTCAGCTTTGGGATTCGTCAGCTCCCGTACTTGCTGCCGAATATGCTTGAGCCTCTCCTTCGCTACTGGATTAGCGGCCGAGTCGTTGCGTGCCTTGGCAACCTTGTACTGCTCAATCAAGTTATCGACTTTTTGCCAAACCTTCCGGCGCTCATCGGACAAAGCGGGGTGTTCATTCAGTTTCAGACGTTTCACCGTCTCAATCACACGCTGGCTGTCCCAGGCCGAACAAGCCGGGACAGGAATGACATCTCCCTTCTCATCAAATGCAACGAGTTTCACATCATCTTCGTCAATGGGGTCGATCAGGTAAGGAGCTTCCGACTCTTCGCACTGGGCGACGTAACTCGAACACATTGAACCAGTGCGCAGCGGAAACCAGCCACCCTTCTTGCGGTTACCCACGTTGCCGCATAGGCGGAAATTCGTGTAGTTGAACGCTAACCACCAATACCCATCCCGCAAAGTGCCATCAAGAGCCTTCGCTTCCTTCTTTGGTCGGAAATGCTCGACGTCATAGTGCGAGTAGAGTTCACGCGCTTCAGAAAACCAACACTTACCATGCGACATAGCCATTAGCCATGGTTTGAGACTGCCCCAGTGATCGCTGTGCTCATCGATCACCCGATTTCGCCATTTCGTTTTGTTCTTTTTTTCATACCCTTCCATCAGCTTTAGAAGCCTTGCTGATTTAGCTCGCCATGTATCCCACTTGTCCTGGCTCCAAGCAGTCCATTCCGGAATGTCAGCATTCGTTGGCAACCGGTTTTCAAGATCGATCCAAATCATTGGTCTTTCTCCTCATCGCGCAAAATTTCATCGATGATCTGGTCAGCAACCTTGTCCTGCTCCGCAATCTCATCGGCCGTCAAATTGGGGCGGCGTAGGCGGCGGTGCTCAGCCAGCTTGCGCACGAACAATGCGTAGTCCGGGTCTCGGAAATCCGCGTTCGAGAAGCCAAGGTCTGCCAGTTCAGTCGAAAGTAGTGTCAACTCAGCATCTTCCTCGGCCGTACGTGGTGCTTTGACAAAAAGATCGTTACGGCGCTTGAGCCTACGCTCAGTTTCCAAGTCGAGCGTAGAAGACAAGCCGAACAATTCACTTTTCAGCAACCCCGTCACGCCCATGCCTTGCGGGTGTTCATCGGGCGTGTCCACCACTGTCCGATAGGCATCACGACGCATTATGTGCACCTGCTCACGCTTCAAGCTGCCCACCATCATCGGGTCGTGGGTGGTAATGAGAATCTGGGATTGTCCTGTCGATGTATCAAAGGCGTTGCGATCAAAGGCCGCACTGTCAAATGTGCCTTCATTGATATCGCCAAGCACGCCTTCAATGTCATCGAAGTAGCGGAGTTTCCAAATCGGGTTCAGGTGCGTGTCTGGCTCGTCCAGCAAGAACAGGCAGTGGTCTTCGCGGGTGATGCGCATCAGGCCCAGCACGGTGAGCATTTGCAGCTCGCCTTCCGACAAATGGGTAAAGCTCACTTTGCCGCCGAATTCGTCCCGTTTCTTCACGGTGATGCGCACTTCGTCGATCAGGTCGCCAATGTAGGCACCTTCGGCATAGCGGAAGAAGCTGTCGGTGCTGCCCACCAGCTCGCCCAATAGCTTTAGTTTCTCTTGGCTGGGCACAAACAGATAAAGCTGCTTTTGCTTTTCAGTACGGCCACGGAAGTCGATCTGTTTAGTTCCCTCTTGTTCAATCGGTGCCCAAGCCACTTGCCAGAGCTTGTCAAGAAACTCACTCACCACATTGCCACGCGCATACCAAAAGCGCGGGTCGCCTTCAATCAGTTCCTGCTCGTCAAACTTGCCGCTACGGCGCTTTTCGCGCAAGCGGTGAGGCTCTTTTAAAACAAACAGCGCAGACTCTAGCGATTCGATATGCAGGTTTTTGAGCACCTTCTGAAACACCGGATCGTCGGACAGCAAGCATGCCAACAGTACCAACTGGCTATGGCCGCCACGGCAGTAAAACAGACGACGCAGACGGTCATCACCAAAGCGCTGCGAACGGCTCTCGATGTCTTCTCGCAGTTTTGCCGCAGCTTCTGAATCGAAGTCCGTATTGCGGTAAAGACTGGCCAGCGCAGCACCACTCAATTTCTCAGACGCCGTAATCTCCTGTTGACGGTTAAAGCGTCGCTGGTGCTCTTGAAACAAAGTCTCTATGCGCTCATTGCGGCCTGAGTAATAGGCAAAAATGTGTGTGGGCAGCAGTCGCGGCCCTCGGCGCTCATCACGCGGCACTTTGTCAGGTGCGTCGTTCTTGGAAAGGTACTCTTGGTTGACACGATCGCCATCCACCCACACGAAGGGGCGCTTCTGCTTGGCCGTGTCCGCCTCAATGCGCACCGCATGACCGCGAATGGTGTATTCCAGCGTGTAATCGAATGCAGCTTCGCGATCCAAGTCCACATCGCGGAAGATTGTGATCAGCACCTCAATCAGGTTGGACTTGCCGATGCCGTTCTGGCCGATCAGGGCATGGCTGCGGATGGGCTTGACCTGTACATTCGCATCCGCACCCGAGGCGGACTGCAGGTGCGACGCAAAAACGATGTCGAGCTCACGCAGATTGCGAAATGCCGGAATGCGGATGCGCTGCAACTGCATATCAGACACTCACCGCGTCGGCTGGCTTTTCGCGCATTTCGGCGGGCGCCGGCTCCAAAATCCAGCCTTGGGCCACCTCGATTTTCAGTTGCGCATAAAAAGTATCAATCTCGCCACCAAAGCGCTGCCACAAATCCTTGGCGCTCATTTCACCGTGGTGGCGCGCCAGCATGGTCGCCAGCGGGGCTTGAGCCTTGATGTTGGGCGCAGTGCCCAAACGCAAGGGGGAGATCAATTCGGTTTGCGGGGCTTTCATCGGTTCCTCCTCTTGTTCGATGCTGATGCCGGTGAGGGCGACGACAGCAGATGTGGCGAGACGTTCTGCAACTTTCTCGGATTCACGAAGTTGATGCTCAATCTCTTCGCAGAAGCGCATTAGCTCTGATACACGAGCGACGATTCTGTGCTGCTCGTCCAGAGGAGGAACAGCTATTGGTAGCTGCTCCATTTTTTCTTTGGTCATATGTGCCATGGATATTCCATGACCTGAGGACTTGATAGCCTCTGTTCTTTCTTGAAGGACTAAATAGAGGAAGTCTCTGCTTAGATTTTCACCAGAAAAAAGATCGAGCTTCCAAATGTGGTAATGGAAAATCGCTTTAGGTCCAGGCCATATGAATGGCCCAAATGATGCTGACCATGCGTAGAGGAGATCGCCCTCGTTACAGTACTTATCTGCGTCTAGGTCAAGATTGGAGTAGTACCAGTCCTTAGAAGTAAAAAGATTGCCCACCCGAAGTACCGGAGTACCTTTCTGAAGCAACTCTGGCTTTGAATATGCGCGCCCATTCAAAACACGTACCAATTCCCCAAGCCTCGCGAAAGCCCAACCTTCTGGACACTGATAGTTGAGTTCTTCCTCTTCGATAGCGCGATAAGTCACATTTTTTTTTCGCCTGCCGGTTTCACTTGACCCAGACGCCAGTCGCCGGATTTCTGAAACATTCAGCTCAGCAACCGCATCGGTAGCTTTTTGCTCGGTGAGCAGTCCCCGAACAGCCAATTCAAGAATCAATGTTCTTAATGTCCCGACATCCCTGGAAGAGCTGAATAGTTCAGAGAAGCTGGTATTCAGCCTCGTCCAACTGACTTGTAGTTCATGCGGGTTAACGGCACTGGCGACAGCTTGCAGGGTTGACTGGCGCAGCTTGTTCTGCAGTGCGCGGCGAGCTTGCTGCTGCCCCTCCAGCGTGTCGCACAAGGCCATTAGCTCATCGACTTTGCCGACGATGCGGGATTGCTCGGTTTTGGGTGGAAAAGGCATCGCGCAGAGCGCGAAGTAGTCCGTCGGCAGGCGCTTCTGACCTGCCGTACCAGTCATGCTGGCTTCACCTCTCACGCGGAACAGCGGTGAGCGAAGGAACAGGTAAACATAGCCCGAATGCACGCCTTCGCTCATTGGCCTGAACACATGAAACTCTGTAGAACCAGCACCAATCCCGTGTTTCAGGCCGCAGACTACAGCAGCCTTACCGTTCTCGAAGCACGGTGTAATTTTGGCGAGCAGTACATCGCCATTAGCGAAATGCGTATAGCCTTTGCTGATGGCTGGCCAATTTGCCTCCTTCCCGGCCAAAGCCTCACCGTGTTTTTCTGATACGGCGGCCATAGGAACGAAAGTCGCCTTGGCTTCTTGCGAAGCCAGATTGCGGGGATTAATTTCGCCAAGATCAAGCAGCCTACTCCATTGCCAACTGGGCGGCAATTCAATGGCAGGCAGTGCTAGCGGAGCAGATTCAAGTTTGGGAGCACGTTTCCACTTTTTTTCAGCAATGAGTCGCTCACGAATCCGAGCGACGTTATCTAGCTCTACCTGCACACTGCCGTCATCTGCTTGTTGAGGAACCAGCTTACCAGTGACGGCAAACTGATAGATCAATTCGCGCAACCGCTCAATACCCCCCGGCGCATTCGCAATATGACCAAATTCCGCCAAAAACTGTTGCGCGTCCATTAGGCTGCCTCCTCATCGGCCAAGCAAGCGCCCGACAGAGCTTGTTGAATTTGCTCAATGCTGGGGTGTATGGTCTGCAGCGCGGCGGGTAGGGCTAGGTGGCGGTACCGGGGCGTGAGCCAAGCCGCATAGCTTGACCGCGTGGAGATGATGTCAGGCATCGGCGGCCTCCTCGCCCGTGAAGTGGTGGGCCAGTGCGGCAGCGAGTTCGCTTTTGAGCTGGTTTTCGGTTTCCTCGATCTCGCCCTGCAGCTTTTTGTACTTCTCTAGCAGCACGTCGGGGTCGTGAGTTTCTTCCTCGGGGGCGTTAGGGTTTTTGATGTCCAGATTGAAGATGGGCCAGTAAAGGCGGTCGCCAGCGGCTTGGGCGTCGCGGGCTTGCTGGCGCAGGGACTCGGCTTGGGCGCGTAGCTCGGCAATTTGGGCGTCGATCTTTTCTCGGTAAGCAGCATCGGTGGTACCCGCCAAGCTTTTGCGCAAGTCGCCCGTTCGGCCCTCCAACGCTGCGGCTTGATTGTTGAGGCGTTCGGCATTTTGCCATTTAGGCTTGGCGGCGCCCTCGGCCTTTTCGCGTTTGGTTTTGAAATCGAGCTTCCAAGCGAATTCATTCTCTACGCGGTTAGCAAAGTCGCTTTCCTCCGTGCCCCACCAGTCTTGCTCGGGCTTAAATTCTTCCAACCGGATGGGTTTGGTTTTGGAATAGCTTTTGTAGCCTTTGGGGTACGGGTGCTCGTAAAACCAAATGGTGTCGGTGTGGAAGTGCTCAGTGCCATCGTTCACTGTGTTGCCCTTGGTGAAGAACAGCAAGTTGGTTTTGATGGTGGTGTAAGGGGCGAACACACCTTTGGGCAATCGGATGATTGTGTGGAGTTTGCAGTCGCGCAACAGCAGTTTTTTGAGCGTTCCTTTGATGCCTTCGCCAAACAAAAAGCCGTCGGGCAGTACCACGGCGGCGCGGCCGTTTTCTTTGAGCAGCTTTTTGACAATCAGCGCTATGAACATATCGGCGGTTTCGCGGGTGCGCAGGTCTGCCGGATAGTCGCTACCCACGCCATCGTCTTCGTAGCCGCCAAAGGGCGGGTTGGTGATGATGCAGTCCACCTTTTCATGCGCAGCCCAGTCGTTCCAGCCGCGGCCTAGGGTGTTACGGTGCTCAATCTGGCTGGGCACGTCGATGCCGTGCAGCAGCATGTTGGTAGTGCACAGCAGGTGGGGAAGCTGCTTTTTCTCGAAGCCACGAATCAGGGCTTCGATCTTTTTTTTGTCGCCAGYCTTGGATTTGGTGTTGATCTGCTTGCTGAAGTGATCAATTGCCGCCGTCAGGAAGCCGCCGGTTCCACAGGCTGGATCCAGCACTTTTTCGTCGCCCTCAAGCCGCGGATTGACGCGCTCGACCATGAATTCGGTAATGGCTCGCGGAGTGTAAAACTCGCCCGCGTTGCCTGCACCGCGCAAGTCGTTGAGAAGTTGCTCGTATACGTCACCGAGCTGAGCACGCTGCTTAAAGTCATCAAAGTGGATAGCCTCCTCCAGCTTCTCGATGACCGCGAGAAGCTGGGTGCCGGATTTCATATAGTTATTGGCGTCTTCAAAGACACTGCGGATCACCGCATGCTGGGGGCCCTTGCTGGCATCCAAGTCTTTGAGCTTGGGGAACAGCTGGTTGTTGACGAAGCTGATGATTTCGCTGGGTGCGATTTGCGGCTGCTTCTTGCCGTCTTTACCCGGCACATAAGCTGCCCAATTGCGCCAACGGAATTCTTTCGGTAGGGGTGATGTGTATTTCTTGCGATCGCTCTTTGCGTCGTCTTCCCACTCAATTTCGCGCTGATCGAACACTTTGAGGAAGAGCATCCATGTGAGCTGGCCGAGGCGTTGGGCGTCGCCATCGACACCGTCGTCCTTGCGCATAATGTCCTGAATGGACTTGATGGTGCTGCTGAGATTCATGAGGTATTTTTTTCTTTCATCGAGCCTGAGGTGAGTGCTCAGGCCTGTTTCTGGTCTGGCTGGTCGTAAAGCGCTTGCTCAAGCGCCTGCACGGCCTGCGTGTACTGATCGACGCCGCCGAAGATACCGCGCCGAATCTGGGTTTTGCTGCCGAATTGGTCGAACGGCGGTAGTTCAAGCACCTTGGCGTCTTCAATGTCTTGAACGCCATGATCGGCAAACTTGTCGAGCAAAGCTTCTAACACAGCACGGGCTTGATTCCCGTATTTTCCGAACACATCACGCTTTTTGACGTTGCTGGCGCGCTCGCGACGAGTGAGCGGCTTCTGGTCGAAAGCAACATGAGCAACGAGGTCGAATGCGTCCAACTCTTCACCGTTGCTGACGGCCTGTTGCAAGACTTCCAGGGGCACGCCATGATCGGCCAGTTCTTCGAGCAAGGCCTGCTTGCGTTCCGCAGCATTCCAGCGGCGCAGGAAGTCCGTCATTGTGCCAAACTCGGCTTGCAGCGCTTTGCGGATTTCATCTTTGAGCAAGACGCGGTAGTCTTCAGTGATGAGTTTGCCATCAGCGTCCAGATACTGGGAGCGCTCGACCGCCACGCGCACATTGACATCGTCAACCACATATTTAACGCGACCCTCACCACCGCCTCCTCGACCCGCGCCGCCGCCTGAGGGCGTGTCATTACCACCGGTCGGGCTCGGGCCATAAGGTGGGGGCTCAGGCTCCCGAATGCCTGGCACTCCGGCGATCTCCGGCGGCACCACCGGCTCGTCTGGCTTCGGCTCATAGATCACCACGGGTTCTCCATCAAAATCAGGATCGGCAAACAGGCGGGTGGCGCCTTTGAAATCCATGATGGTGAAGTACAGCTTTTGGTAGTCCTCACGCAGGCGAGTGCCACGACCAATAATTTGCTTGAACTCGCTCATCGAGTTGATGTTTTGGTCCAGAACGATGAGTTTGCAGGTCTTGGCATCTACGCCAGTGGTCAGCAGCTTGGAGGTCGTGGCGATGACAGGGTAAGGCTCGTCGTTGTCGATGAAATAGGAAAGCTGCGCCTTGCCCTCGTTGTCGTCGCCAGTGATACGCATAACGTAGCGGCGGTTGTTGGCTGCCGCCGGGATGAGCTTAACCAGCTCTTGCCGCATGCGTTCGGCGTGATCTTGGTCGTCACAAAAGACAATGGTCTTGGCCATTGGGTCGATGGCCTTGAGGTATTCCCATACCTTACTGGCAACGAGCTTGGTGCGTTTTTCCAGCACCAGCGTGCGGTCAAAATCTTTGGTGTTGTATTGGCGTTGCTCAACGGCCTGGCCGAATTTGTCCAGCTTGCCTTTTTCAGGCGTATAGCCGACCGCATCGACATCGGTGGAAATGCGGATGACCTTGTAGGGAGCGAGGAAACCGTCTTCAATGCCTTGCTTGAGCGAGTAGGTGTAGACCGGGTCGCCAAAGTAGGTGATGTTGCTGATTTCCTTGGTTTCTTTGGGCGTGGCGGTCAGGCCCAGATGGGTGGCACTGCTGAAATAGTCAAGCACGTCGCGCCATGCGGAATCATCGGCGGCGCTGCCGCGATGGCACTCATCAACAACAACCAGATCGAAGAAATCAGCCGGAAATTGCTTGTAAATCTGCTTCCACTCTTCCTTGCCAGTAACCGCCTGATAAAGAGCAAGGTAGATCTCGTAGTTTTTCTTGATCTCGCGATTGGTGACCTTGTGCATGACCTCACCAAAGGGGGCGAAATCCTGTTGCATGGTCTGATCGACAAGGATGTTGCGGTCTGCAAGAAACAATATTCGTTTCTTGGCTTTGGCTTTCCACATGCGCCAGATGATCTGAAATGCGGTGTAGGTCTTGCCAGTGCCGGTAGCCATGACCAGCAGCACACGTTGCTGCCCTTTGGCTATCGCTTCGACGGCGCGGTTGATCGCCACACGCTGGTAATAGCGCGGCTCACGACCACTACCGTCTGTGTAATACGGTTGTTCGATGAGTTTTACGGCAGCTGGTGCGGACAATCCCTTCCATTGCTGGTAAATCGGCCACAGGTCAACGAATGCTGGAAACTCGCTCAACTGGAGTTCGCGTTCAACGGGTTGCGTAATACCCGTACGATCGTGAAGCAAAAAACCTTCCCCATTGCTACTGATGGCAAATGGGGCATCCAGCATTTCGGCATAGGTCAATGCCTGCTGCATGCCATTGCCAACAGAAAACTTCGCTTGCTTTGCTTCCACCACAGCGAGAGGGACGTTTGGCCTTGCGTAAAGTACAAAGTCCGCACGCTTAGGACCACCTTTGGAGTCTGGATTTTTGATACGCGCTGCGAGTTTTCCGCGCACCATGACACGACCGTCAGTGAGCCTCACCTCTTCGCGGAACTGATGCTGCTGCCACCCAGCCTGCACGATGGCCGGCGTGATGAACTTGGTGCAGATGTCGCGCTCACTGAGCTGGTCCTTGTCCATTCTTCTCTCGTTATTGGGCAAACAGCCCCTGATGCTCCCGGCAATACTGCAATCCGCCAAAGCGCTTGGCGTTGTTCCAGCAAAATTTGCCTTCGGGGAAGCTGATCTTCTCACGGCAGTGGGCGCAAATCAGCTTTTTGGCCAACGAGGCGTCGGGTTGTGCGGGCGCCGGGGTGGCGGGTGGCGCTGCAAATACGGGCGCTTGAGGCCGAGGCTCCATGACAGCCTTAGCCGGTTGAGGTTTGGGCTGCATGAAGTCTGGCAGATCCAGAAGGTCGGGCGGACGGTGTTGGCGCTTGAGCTTCTCGCCCCACTCCCTGATGGTGTCTGGGCTGCGGATATTGAGCATGGCCTTGAGCACAGCACCCGTACCGATGCGGTCCACCAGCTTTTCATGCCAGGCGCGGAACTGGTCGGCCTTGATGAGGAAGCTGGTGTCAAACGCCTTGGCGTCCGGCCGTTGAATGATGGCTTGCGGGTGCATCAGCACCACGTTATGGAACTCGGGCAGCTTGTCGGTGCGGGTACTGATTTCCAGCCGTTCCAGCAGCTTGCCCAGGATGCGTGCGTGGCGACGGCTTTGCTCGTAGGGGGATGGGATACCGTAGCGCTCCCTGCCGTATCGCACGGTAAATTCACCATGGGCGTTGACTTCCAGGTCGCCTGAGTAGTTTTTGGTTTCGATCAGCACCATGTAGCCGGTGCGATTGATGACCAAATGGTCAATTTGGGCCACCTCGCCATCGATCTGGAACCGCAGGTCGTGCAGCAGGACGTTGTTTTGGCCATCCTTGTAATGGCCGTCGAGGTGGAAGGCGGCTTCTCGCTCGCCCTTGATGCCGGCGGTCAGGTTGCGTAGTTCAACGCGCAGCCACTCTTTTTGGCGGGCGTCCAGCAGGCTGGACTTTTGCAGGTCTTGCAGCAATGCCAGTCGTTTGCTTTTGTCGTCGGCTGATTTGATCAGCATGTGGTCTCCCCCTATTGGCAATGACTATATCCCGCAGTGTCAGGGCTTACCCCTGTGGGGCCTCAGCCTCCATGAGCAGCTTTACCAAGGCTCAGTGATGAGAAGTACACCGCCTTGCCTGGCTCCGGCCTCATGTTAAATATTTCAATTATTTTTAACGTGAAAAAAGCCTTGTGTTAAATAACATCTCTCTTTTTGGCCCCCGACAAGCGCGGCAGGGGGGCAAATGGCACCCACGAGCTTTAAACGCTGCTCTGACGGCTTCAAAACCCGGATTTTCGGCACCAAAAACGCTAGAAGCCCCGCCTGACGGGTGCAAGCAGCTATTAAAAACATAGCGAATGTCAAAAAACCGCCTTCGGGCGGCTTTTTAAACCAATCTTTAATACGAAGCGCAAGTATGAAAGCCGGCTTGAACAAAACGCAGATGCCTTCCACGCGCACGCCAACCCAGCCGCTTTTGCCTGGCCAGGTACTTCCCGGACGGCGCCTGTAGGTGCTGGCAGCGGCTAATCGCCACCCCCGCCGCAACCCGAGCCACAACCCGAACTGCATCCGCTGCTGCCATCCGAAGAATCCCCGCTGCTGCTGGACTCGCTGCTGCTTGTGGACTGGCTGCCGCCAAACCCGTCGGCGTCACCGCTGTAGCTGCCGTCCGAAAAGCTTTCGCCGCAATAGGCATTCGACTGCGCGCCGTCGCGGTGTACGCCCTTGCAGTCGGCCAGATAGACAAAGCCGCCGGGAATCGCGAACTTGGCATCCAGCGCGAACAGCAGCGGCAGCCGGCTGGGCTGCTTGGGGTTGATGGATTCGTCGCGGCAGGACCAGAACCAGGCGCGGCGCAGGCCGTCGTTGGTGGAGGCTTTGCGGCCCAGCACTTCGGCCGGCACGTGGTCGATAAAACGACCTACCACCAGGTCGCACCACTCACGGTAGGCCGAGGTGTGCAGGATGAATTCATGCCACATGCTGTCCACCACCTGCGAGGGCATGGCGACAAAACGCTTGTTGCTGCGCTGACAGGCGATAAAAAACTGGCGAAGCCCGCGCTCCACGAGTTCGGTATCCCTGAGGGTCAGGTGCGGGTAGGTGTCCATCAGCTTGCGCCTGAGGAACCTGGGCAGCGGCGTTTCACGGACCAGCCGGCCGCGCTCCCAGGTCGCCCACATTGCGACAAGAGACAGCATGCCGGCCAACAGAACAATGAGAAACAGTGCCCCGTCCGGACGACGCCAGCCAGAAAATATCGAGCCTAGAAACAAGCAACCCCAGAGGAGGCCCAGCAATACGGCGGCCAATCCTGAATACTTCAGCGCCAACCGGCGCCCGAACGACACCTGCGGCCCCATGTAAACCTTACCTAAACGTGCCATGTCACACCACCACCGGTTCGGGCTCCAGCAGGATGCCGAAGCGTTCATACACACTGGTCTGGATGGCTTTCGCCAGCGTCATGACCTCGCCGCCCGTCACCGGGTCGGCTGTGCCGCCGCGGTTGACCAGCACCAGCGCCTGTTTCTCGTAGACACCGGCATTGCCTATGGATTTGCCTTTCCAGCCGCAGGCGTCTATCAGCCAGCCCGCGGCCAGCTTCACCGCGCCGTCGGCCAGGTGGTAGTGAACAATCTTGGGTTCGCGCTGGATGATGTCGGCGCACTGCTCGGGCGAGACCGTGGGGTTCTTAAAAAAGCTGCCGGCGTTGCCTATCACCTTGGGGTCGGGCAGCTTGGCCTTGCGGATGTCGCAAATCCACTCGTAAATCTGCATCGCATCCGGCGCCTGCACACCCAGTTGCTGCATCTTTTTTTCGATGTCGGCATAGCCCAGCACGGGCTTCCAGGCTTTGGGCAGGGCCAGGCGCACCCGGGTGATGATGGCCTTGCCTTCCAGCCCGAAGCCGTGGCCGCCCGGCGCGGGGGCCGCGCTGCTGTGCTTGAACACCGAATCGCGGTAGCCGAAGGCGCATTGCGCGGCATTGAGGGAAAAAGCCTGGCCGGTCGTCAAATCGATGGCGTCCAGCGATTCAAAGCGATCCTGCAGCTCCACCCCGTAGGCGCCTATGTTCTGCACAGGCGACGCACCGACTGTTCCGGGAATTAATGCCAGGTTTTCCAGGCCGGGGTAGCCGTTTTGCAGGGTCCAGGTGACCAGGTCGTGCCAGTTTTCCCCGGCGCCGGCCTCGATGATCCAGGCCTTGGCGTCTTCGCGCAGCAGCCGTTTGCCCATGATCTCGACCTTGAGCACCAGCGGCTTGACGTCGCCGGTCAGCACGATGTTGCTGCCGCCGCCCAGCACGAACTTGGGGGCGGCCTTCAGGGCCGGATCCCGCAGCACGGCGGCAATATCGGCTTCATCGGCCACCCGGACCAGGCTCATGGCCTTGGCCACGATGCCAAAGCTGTTGGAATGCTGGAGCGGAACGTTTTTCTCGACTAACATCCGGGGGATTGTCTCACCCCGACGCCCCTACCTGTCCCCGTCCCCCTCATAAAGACTTGCACCATGCCCTCTTTCGACACCGTTCTTGAAGCCGATCTGGTCAAGGTCAAAAATGCCGTGGAAAACACCGGCAAGGAAATCGCCACGCGCTTCGACTTCAAGGGCACTTCCGCCTCCATCGAGCTCAAGGACAAGGACATCACGCTGATCGGCGACAGCGACTTCCAGCTCGACCAGATCAACGACATCCTGCGCAACAAGCTCACCAAGGCCGGCGTGGACATCCGCTTCCTGGATATCGGCAAGGCCGAAAAAATCGGCGGCGACAAGGTCAAGCAGGTCTCCAAGGTGCGCAACGGCATTGAGGCCGAGCAGGCCAAAAAAATCCAGCAACTCATCAAGGGCAGCAAGGTCAAGGTGCAGGCCTCCATTCAGGGCGACGCGGTGCGCGTGACCGGCGCCAAGCGCGACGACCTGCAGACGGCCATGGCCATGATCCGCGCTGAAATCAGCGATTTCCCGCTGAGCTTTAACAACTTCCGGGACTAGATATGCCCTCCACCAAGCTTGCCACCGTTGCGGCACCGTTGCTGCTGACGCTCGTCCTGTTGCACGGCGCCGCACAGGCCCAGACCGTGGGCCTTGCCGGCATGCTGGGCAGCAAGGCCTTGCTGATTGTGGATGGCAGCCCGCCCAAGACGGTGGCCCCCGGGGAGACCCACCAGGGCGTCAAGGTGGTCTCCACCACGAGCGACCAGGCGGTGGTGGAGCTTTCGGGCAAGCGCCATACGCTGCGCATCGGCGAAGCACCCATGAGCGTGGGCGCCGGCGGCGGACCGGGCACGCAGGCCGGACAGGGCAACCGCATCGTGCTGACGGCGGGCAGCGGCGGCCACTTCATGACACAAGGCCAGATCAACGGCAAGATGGCCCAGTTCCTGGTCGACACCGGCGCCAGCGCCGTGTCCATGTCGCTGGCCGATGCCGAGCGCATGGGCATTGACTACAAATCGGGCCGGCCCGTGCAGCTGAGCACGGCCAACGGCACCATCATGGGATGGCAGACCTCACTCGCGTCGGTGCGCGTCGGTGATGTGGAGGTGTTTAACGTGCCGGCCGTGGTGGCGCCTCGCTCCATGCCTTTTATCCTGCTGGGCAACAGCTTTCTCACGCGCTTCCAGATGAATCGCACCAATGAGGAAATGGTGCTGACGCGGCGCTTCTAGCCGGAACAAGGATCGCGCCGGCTCAGGCCTTCTTGCCGCTGCCGAGTTTCGACTCCGTCCCCTTGAGCAGCTTGCTGATGTTCTCGCGGTGGCGGTACACCAGCAGCGCGCTGATCGCGAACATCACCAGCAGCATGGCCTTGTCGACATACCAGACTTCACGGTCGCCAAACAGGTAATACAGGGGCGCGAAAACCGCGGAAACCAGGGACGCCAGCGAAGAGTAGCGCGAGAAAAACGCGACGATCACCCAGGTCGCCAGCGTCGCCAGGCCCAGAATCCAGCTCACGCCCAGCAGCACGCCCGCCGCCGTCGCGACACCCTTGCCGCCCTTGAACTGGAAGAACACCGGGTAGAGATGCCCGAGGAAGGCCGCGAAACCGACAGCGGCCACCGTACCGTCGCCCAGGCCGTAGTCGGCGCCAAACCATTTCACCAGCACCACCGGCAGCCAGCCCTTGAGGCCGTCCAGCAGCAGGGTGGCGATGGCGGCCGGCTTGCTGCCCGAACGCAGCACATTGGTGGCGCCCGGGTTTTTGCTGCCGTAGCTTCGGGGGTCGCTCAGGCCCATGAGCTTGCTGACGATGACCGCGAAGGACAGCGAGCCGAGCAGGTAGGCCAGCAGCGTGGCGCCGATTGCGTATGCGTAAATCATGTGTCCCTCTTTATGTATGGTGGCGGCCGGCGTGCGGGCCCGCGTTCAGCCGTAGCCTGTCACGTTGTCCAAGCTCAGCGCACAATTCACCGATTTTGCACCGAGCAACGTGACACACACCTGCGGGTCCATCCCCACCAGGTAACCACGCCGCCCGCCGTTGATGGCGATTCTAGGCAAAGCCAGAATGCTTTCTTCGACATAGACCGGCATGGCCTTGCGCGTGCCGAAGGGCGAGGTGCCGCCCACCAGGTAGCCGCTGTGCCGGTTGGCGACTTCGGGCTTGCAGGGCTCGACCGACTTGGCGCCTATCTGCCGCGCCAGGTTTTTGGTCGACACCTTGCGGTTGCCGTGCATCAGCACCAGCAGCGGCCTGGCGTCCTGGTCCTGCATGACCAGGGTCTTGACGACGGTGAAAGGATCAAAGCCCAGCACCTCGGCGCTGTGCTGGGCGCCGCCATGCTCCAGGTACTCGTAGGGGTGCTCGGTGAACTCGACCTTGCTGGCTTTCAGCAGCTGCGTGGCCGGCGTCTCGCTGACGTGGTCTTTTTTGCCGTCTTTTTTGGCCATGCTGCAACAACGCCCGACAAGTCCCGGCTCACAATGCCGGGTCGCGCGTTTCCCAGCGGATTTTGTCGATCTCGGCAAGCACCTCGGGCGACAGCGTGGTGCCCCAGACATCCAGGTCTTCATCAAGCTGCGCGACCGAGGTCACGCCGATGATGGTGCTGGCCACCTGCCACTTGGTGTAGCAAAACGCCAGGGCCATCTGCGTGGGCGTCAGGCCGTTGGCGCGGGCCAGCGCGTTGTAGCGCCGCGCGGCGGCCAGTGCCTCGGGGCGGCCCCAGCGCTGCTTGCGCGTGGACTCGAATTTGGCGATGCGTGCCTCCTTGGGTGCCTTCGCGCCTTCGAAGCCCGACTCGTCGTACTTGCCCGTCAGCAGGCCGAAGCCCAGCGGCGAATAGGCCAGCAGCGAAACGCCCAGGCGGTGCATGCTTTCGTCCAGGCCGTTTTCCACGGTGCGGTTGACCAGGCAATACGGGTTTTGCACCGAGGCCACGCGCGGCAGGCCGTGCTGCTCGGCCAGGCGCACAAACTCATGCACGCCGTAAGGCGTTTCGTTCGACAGGCCTATGGCCCGCACCTTGCCCGCCTTGACCAGGCCGGCCAGCGCCTGCAGTTGCTCATGGATGGGGGTCGCGGAGCGTTCCTGCGCGGGGTTGTAATACACCGCGCCGAAAGCCGGCACATGGCGCTCGGGCCAGTGGATCTGGTAGAGGTCAATCACATCCGTCTGCAGGCGCTTGAGGCTGGCGTCGCACGAAGCCACGATGTCTTTCGCCGTCATGCCGCTGCCTTCGCGCACCCAGGGCATGCCGCGCGAGGGGCCGGCCACCTTGCTGGCCACCACCACCTTGGCACGTGCCGAGGGGTTTTTGGCGAACCAGTTGCCGATGATGGTTTCGGTGGAGCCGAAAGTCTCGGCGCGCGCCGGCACCGAATACATCTCGGCCGTGTCGATGAAGTTGACGCCGCGCGCCAGCGAGCGGTCCAGGATGGCATGCGAGGTTTTTTCATCCACCTGTTCGCCGAAGGTCATGGTGCCCAGGCAAACAGGTGTCACCTGCAGGTCGCTGGAGCCGAGTTGGACTTTATTCATGGGATTTGCGGGTTGAGGAGAAAAAACGACGAAAAGCGTTGTTGCGTCAATGAGAAAGCCGTGTGACGGACTTCACGAAACGGCTAGTTTAAGGGTTAGAACCTGCTCACGGCCTAGGCGGGGCCGCGTTGGGATGCAATCGGGATGAGTGGGCCGACCGGGCACGCCGCATGGGCTAATGCCCATGCAAGGGCCTGGGTGGCTCAATCGCCCGATTTCACCCCAACCCGGAGGGCAAG